>NZ_JBKOTX010000016.1:0-53434 GCF_047086965.1 Roseovarius halophilus (ex Wu et al. 2025)
CCGCGCCTTCGTGCAGGACCGGGCGGGCTGGCTGCGCGCGCAACTGGCCAGTGTCGTCCCCGAACAGCGCCCGGCCTTCGGGCAGGCACTGCCCTACCGCGGTGAGTCGCTGATCCTTGCGCCGGGCACGGGGCGCGGCGTGCTGCAGGACGGCGAGAGGCTGCTTGCCCCGCCGGATGCCGACCGGCTGGGCCCGCGGCTGGCGGGGTTTTTCAAGACCCGCGCGCGGGACGCGCTGGTCGCGGCCTGTGATCGGCATGCCGCTGCGTTGGGCCGCGATTACGGCCGGATCACCCTGCGCGACACGCGCTCGCGCTGGGGGTCCTGTTCGCCCCGCGGGGATCTGATGTTTTCTTGGCGTCTGATCATGGCACCTGACGCGGTGTTGGACTATGTCGCGGCCCACGAGGTGGCGCATCTGGCGCATATGGACCATTCACCGGCCTTCTGGGCGGTGGTGGACCGGCTCTTTCCCGGCCACGCCGGCCCCCGGCGGTGGCTGCGAGACGAGGGCGCGTCGCTGCACCGTATCCGTTTCGAGTAACGGGGCCGGTTGACCGCATCCGGATTTGTGATCACATGGGCGCATGCTCATTCACTCCAAGGCCACCGAACCCACCGGCGCCGCCCATGACAGGGTCTACCGGGCGCTGCGGTTGCGCATCCTGCATGGCGAGATGCACCCGGGCCAGCACCTGACCCTGCGCGGCATCGGCAAGGATTTCGGCGTCTCTATGACTCCCGCGCGCGAGGCGGTGCGCCGTCTGGTGGCCGAAGGCGCGCTGTCGCTGTCCTCTTCGGGGCGGGTCTTCACGCCCGAGTTGTCGAACGAACGGATCGAGGAACTGGCCGCCCTGCGGGCCCTGCTGGAGCCGGAACTGGCCAGCCGCGCCCTGCCGCGGGCCCATCTGGCGCTGATCGAGCGGCTGGAAGAGATCAACCACCGTGTCCGGCAGATGATCGCCCGGCACGATGCCAGCGGTTACATTCGCCTCAACCTCGAGTTCCATCGCACACTATACCTGCGGTCGCAGGCCCCGGCCATGCTGGCCATCGCCGAGACCGTCTGGCTGCAACTGGGCCCGACCATGTCCAAGCTCTATGGCCAGCTGCGCCGGACCGAACCACCGCATAACCACAAGCTGATCCTGGCCGCGCTCAAGGCCGGGGATGAACCCGGCCTGCGCCTGGCCGTGCGCAGCGATGCCACGCAGGGCCTGCGGATGCTCAAGGTCTGATCAGACCGCGCGGGCGTCCTCGTTCAGGGTCGCGGAGACCGTTTCAAGGGCGTCGCGAAAGTCTGCCCCACCGATGCGCAACCGGTGCGCGATCTGACTGACCCGCCGGTAGGCCCCGGGGCGGATCTGACCATCGGCCACGGCAAGGCGCAGCGCGGATTCCAGAACGATCCGGCTCTCGGCCTCGGTCAGGCCCGCGCCCAGGGCATCAACGTCGGCGATATGCGCCTGCACCTGCTCGATCATGTCGCGCACCCGGCTCGGCGCGTAGGCCCGCCCGGTCAGACGCGCCAGGATTGCCGCGATACGGCTGATCGCGCGGTCATCCATATTGCCATCGGAAATCGCGACATGGGTCATCGCCGCCAGCGCATTGAGCGCCAGCGCGTCCGAGACCCTGCGCTGCCGCCGCTTGCGGCCTGTGCGGATCCGCCAAGCCAGCAGTGCGACAAGGCCGCCGAGGCCGACAAGGACCGGCCCCGTGTGATCGACGATGACAGCCCGCGCAAGGGGGGCAGGCCCTTGCGCCCAGAGGTCAGCGAGGCCCGCCTCGGCCGGGGGCGCCAGAGCCAGCACTAGGGCCAAGGCGGGGAAAAAACGGACGATGGCTGCTGGCATAGGTCTTTCCCCGCTTCGCACACAACGTCCAAACAGATGAACCCCCATTGGGGCAGGTTTTTGGCCCCGAGGCGGCGATTTGTGGGGCCGATGCGCCCCGGCTGCAAGAGCAGGGCAGGGGACTGTGCGGCAAAGGAAAAAGGGCCCCGGCACACGGCGGAGCCCCGTTGGCGCGCGACAGCCAGCCCTAGCTGTGGATCGGCCCGTCGCCGCAGGCCAGGGCCGCCTCGCGCACGGCTTCGGAGTATGTCGGATGGGCGTGGCTGGTGCGTGCCAGGTCCTCGGCCGCCGCGCCGAATTCCATGGCCACGCAGACCTCGTGGATCAGGTCGCCCGCCATGGGGCCGATGATGTGGCAGCCCAGGATGCGGTCGGTTTCCGTGTCGGCCAGGATCTTGACGAAGCCGTCGGCGGCGAAATTCGCCTTGGCCCGGCCATTGCCCATGAAGTTAAACTTGCCGACCTTGTAGGCGCGGCCGGCCTCCTTGAGTTGTGCCTCGGTCTGCCCGACGTTGGCCACCTCGGGGTGGGTGTAGATCACGCCCGGCACAAGGTTGTAGTCCACGTGCCCGACCTGGCCGGCGAGGGTCTCGGCGCAGGCCATGCCGTCATCCTCGGCCTTGTGGGCCAGCATGGGCCCGGCGATGGCATCGCCGATGGCATAGATGCCCGAGACGTTCGTGGCGAAATGCGCGTCGGTCTTGATTTGGCCGCGATCGCTCATCTCGACGCCCAACGCCTCCAGCCCCAGCCCGTCAGTATAGGGCTTGCGGCCCGTGGCGACCAGAACGGTATCGGCGTCCAGCATATGCTCGCTGTCGTCCTTGCGCAGCTTGTAAGTCACCTTGGCCTTGGTCTTGAGCGTCTCGACCCCCTGCACGGCGGCGCCCATGATGAAGTCCATCCCCTGCTTCTTCAGCAGTTTCTGAAACGCCTTCTGCACCTCGGCGTC
The DNA here is from genome assembly GCF_047086965.1 of Roseovarius halophilus (ex Wu et al. 2025). NCBI lineage: Bacteria > Pseudomonadati > Pseudomonadota > Alphaproteobacteria > Rhodobacterales > Roseobacteraceae > Roseovarius > Roseovarius halophilus (ex Wu et al. 2025). The sequence goes on from NZ_JBKOTX010000016.1 coordinate 2,809, forward strand.
CATGCCCGGTGTGATGGTGTCGAGGTATTCGATCACCGTCACCTCGGCGCCAAGTCGCTGGTAGACGCTGCCAAGTTCCAGCCCGATGACACCGGCGCCGATCACCACCAGTTTCTTTGGTGGCTTCTTGAGGCTCAGCGCCCCGGTCGAGGAGACCACGGTGTCCTCGTCGATCTCGACACCGGGCAGGCTGGCCACGTCGGAGCCGCTGGCGATGATGATGTTCTTGGCCTCATGGGTGTCGTCGCCGACCTTGACCTTGCCGGCCTCGGGGATCGACCCCCAGCCCTTGAGCCAGTCGATCTTGTTCTTCTTGAACAGGTATTCGATGCCCTGGGTGTTCTGGCCGATGGTCTTTTCCTTGTAGGCCATCATCTGAGTCCAGTCGACGGAGGGGCTTTTGCCCTTCAGGCCCATCTCGGTAAAGTTGTGCTCGGCCTCGTGCAGCATGTGCGTGGCATGCAGCAGCGCCTTTGACGGGATGCAGCCCACGTTCAGGCAGGTGCCGCCCAGCGTCTCGCGCCCCTCGACCACAGCCGTTTTCAGGCCCAGTTGCGCACAGCGGATCGCGCAGACATAGCCGCCGGGGCCGGAGCCGATGATTATGACGTCATAGGATGCCATGAGGGGTGTTCCTTTGTTATTGGTGCGGGCTGCGCCGCGATCAGATCAAGGCTGCCAGAAGCAGCGCAATGGTTGCAAGAAAACCCAAGGCCCAGATGAGGCTGCGCCACGGGACCCAGCCCAGCAGATAGGCGGGCACGTAAAGGACGCGCGCCGCCAGGTAGACCCAGGCGCAGGCCGCGGTGAAAGCGGTGCTCTGGTCGGCGAGGGTTATCACCAGAACCGCAGGCGTAAAGAGGGCAAGACTCTCAAAATGGTTATTCAGCGCCCGCTGCGCGCGGCCCGCCGTGCCGGTCAGCTGACGCGGCACGTCGCGGGGCGAGGCGGCATAGTCACTGCCCACCTGTTTCTGCGCAAGGGCCGAGTAAAGCACGAACTGCACGGCCTGCAGCAGAACGGCGAGGGTGAGGGCGAGGAGTTCGGGGGTCATTTAAGTTGCGCGGTGTATCGTGTTTCTTCTTTAGCGCCAAATTCTACTGCTGCCACCCAACAGAAGAAATAAACGCCCAAAAACGGTGGGAAAACTAAAGAGACGAGGATGCAAAGACCAAGGAAAAGAAGGGGTTGGCGCACGAACGAATCCAATAAGCCCAGTTTTTCGAGGGTTGTGATATGAATATTCCAAAGATAAGCAAGTAACATCAGGGTAGATGCAATTAATTTTGCGAATGCCGGTGTGTTCTCCTGCCGTTCTTTTTCAAGCTCACAATCTTTGGGTGACAACTCGACTTTCGGTTGGTGTTCCGGGTTGGGCTGGCCACCCAGTCTATCCGATACCAACCAACCGATTATCCCTCCTACTGGACCAAAAACCCAAGCCGCGTTCATACCGCCACCGAATGCTACAATACCCATTGAAGACCCGGCGAAGGCACCCAGTCCTATGCCGGCAATTGCCAACGATGTCGAGCTTTTCATGTCGGTCTTCCTGATTAGTGGGACCACCTAACATGGCGCGCTCCCTTTTTCATTTTTGACAAGACAGTTCGATATTACAAATCCATCAACAGCCGCCGCGGGTCTTCCAGGGCCTCTTTCACGCGCACCCGGAAGGTCACCGCGCCCGTGCCGTTGAAAGGTCGATACACTCGCGCTCTCACTTCACCACCTCAAGTGTTTCGCGCGCCTGCGCAATGGCTTCCTCCACGGAGCGGCCCTCGTCGTGGGCCTCGACGATCCGTTCCAGCACCGCGCGCAGGCGGGCGGCCTCGCCGGGGGCGGCGGGGCGGGCGCGGTTGAAGAACTCCGCGTCGAGGGGCGGGTTCTCGTCGAAGTCTTCGGGTGGCTTGGGACGTATGCTCATGGAAGTTCCCTCCGATTAGCCCTGCGCAGCGAAATTACGCGGATACGGTCGCCCCGCCAAGCGTAGACATGAACGTGGTATCTGCCGCCGATCTTGCCAAGGGCCTGCATCCGTGTCTCGCCATAGTCATAGCGGGTGTCCTCCGCCTCGATTGCCGTGCGCCAGTCGAACCCGGTGACAGCCTCGAACGGGACGCCGTGTTTGGCCATGTTCTGTTCGGCCTTTGCGGCGTCCCATTCATAATCCGGATCGCTCACAAATCCATCAGCAGCCGCCGCGGGTCTTCGAGGGCTTCCTTGACGCGCACCAGGAAGGTCACGGCGCCCTTGCCGTCGACGATGCGGTGGTCGTAGGACAGCGCCAGGTACATCATCGGGCGGATTTCCACCTGGCCCTTCACGGCCATGGGCCGCTCCTGGATCTTGTGCATCCCCAGGATACCCGATTGCGGCGGGTTGAGGATGGGCGAGGACATGAGCGAGCCGTAGACCCCGCCGTTGGAAATGGTGAAGGACCCGCCCTGCATGTCGCCCATGCCCAGCTTGCCGTCGCGGGCCTTGGTGCCCAGGTCGGCGATCTCCTGCTCGATGGCGGCAAAGCTCTTCAGGTGTGCGTCGCGCAGCACCGGCACGACCAGCCCGTTGGGCGTGCCCACGGCGACGCCCATGTGCACGTAGTCCTTGTAGACGACGTGATCGCCGTCGATCTCGGCGTTGACGTCGGGCACCTCGCGCAGGGCATGGCAGCAGGCCTTCACGAAGAACGACATGAAGCCCAGCTTCACGCCGTGTTTCTTCAGGAACAGGTCCTTGTATTCGTTGCGCAGGTCCATGACGGGGCCCATGTCGGCCTCGTTGTAGGTGGTCAGCATCGCCGCGGTGTCCTGCGCCTCTTTCAGGCGGCGGGCGATGGTCTGGCGCAGGCGGGTCATCTTGACCCGTTCCTCGCGGCTGGCGTCGTCGGCGGGGACCGGCGCGCGGGCCGGGGCCTTGGCGGCGGGCGCCTCCTGCGCCTTGGGCTCGGACAGGGCCTTGAGCACGTCCTCTTTCATGACGCGGCCGTCCTTGCCGGTGCCCTTGACGTCGGCGAGGTCGTTCTCGGCCATCATCTTGCGGGCCGAGGGGGCGTTCTCGACATCCTTGCCGGTGCTGCTTTCAGACCCGGTGGCGGCGGGGGCCGACTCCTGTTCCTTGGGCGCGCTGTCTTTTGGGGCGGCGTCCCCCTGGGTGGACATCACGGCCAGCTTGCCGCCGGCCTCAACGGTGCTGCCCTCCTCGGCCAGCACCTGCGTCAGGACACCGGCGGCGGGGGCGGGTACCTCGACCGAGACCTTGTCGGTCTCCAGTTCGCAGAGCATCTCGTCGGCGTCGAAGGCCTCGCCCGGGTTCTTGAACCAGGTCGAGACGGTCGCCTCGGTGACGCTCTCGCCCAGGGTGGGCACCATGACGTCCATCTCGCCGCCGCCCGACTCGGGCGCCTCTTGCGCGGCCTCGGGTGCGGCATCGTCCTTGGCCGCCGGGGTCTCCTCGGTCTGGGTGCCGCCCTCGCTGATCTGGGCCAGCAGCGCATCGACGCCCACAGTCTCGCCCTCGCCGGCGACGATCTCGGACAGGGTTCCGGCGGCGGGCGCGGGCACCTCGACCGTCACCTTGTCGGTCTCCAGCTCGCAGAGCATCTCGTCGGCGGCGACATTGTCGCCGGGCTTCTTGAACCATGTGGCCACCGTGGCTTCGGTGACGCTTTCGCCCAGGGTGGGAACACGGACTTCGGTCATTGGATCATTTCCCTTCGATGGTCAGCGCGTCGTTCACGAGCGCCTCTTGTTCGGACTTGTGGCGCGAGGCGAGGCCCGTGGCGGGCGACGCGGCGGCGGGGCGGCCCGCGTAGACCGGGCGGGTGTGCCTGGCCTTGATGCGGGTCAGGACCCATTCGAGGTTGGGTTCCATGAAGAGCCAGGCCCCCTGGTTCTTGGGTTCCTCCTGGCACCAGACCATGTCGGCGTTGGGAAAGCGCTGAAGCTCTTTCACCGCCGACTGGGCCGGGAAGGGGTAGAACTGCTCGAACCGCATCAGGTAGACATCGTCGATGCCGCGGTGATCGCGTTCTTCCAGCAGGTCGTAGTAGACCTTGCCCGAACACATGACAACGCGCTTGATCTTGTCATCCGCCACGAGCTTGGTGTCCGACACGCCGTATTGCGCATCGTCCCAGAGGACGCGGTGGAAACTGCTGCCTGTCTGGAACTCCTTGGCGGTGCTGACGGCCAGCTTGTGGCGCAGCAGGGATTTCGGGGTCATCAGGATCAGCGGCTTGCGATAGGTGCGGTGCAACTGCCGGCGCAGGATATGGAAGTAGTTGGCCGGCGTGGTGCAGTTGGCCACGATCCAGTTGTCGCCGCCGCACATCTGCAGGAAGCGTTCGAGCCGGGCCGAACTGTGCTCGGGGCCCTGGCCCTCCCAGCCGTGGGGCAGCAGACAGACCAGGCCCGACATGCGCAGCCACTTGCTCTCGCCCGAACTGATGAACTGGTCGAACATGATCTGCGCCCCGTTGGCGAAATCGCCGAACTGCGCCTCCCACAGGGTCAGCGCATTGGGCTCGGCCAGCGAATAGCCATACTCGAAGCCCAGCACCGCGTATTCCGACAACATCGAGTCGATGGCCTCATAGCGGGCCTGCCCCTCGCGGATGTGGTTGAGCGGCAAGTAGCGGTCCTCGGTCTCCTGGCTGACCAGGGCCGAATGCCGCTGGCTGAAGGTGCCGCGCGTGCTGTCCTGCCCGGACAACCGGACCGGGTACCCCTCAACCATCAGGCTGCCGAAGGCCAGTGCCTCGGCGGTGGCCCAGTCGAAGCCTTCGCCGGTGTCGAACATCTTGCGCTTGGTCTCGAGCAGGCGCGCCACCGTCTTGTGGGTCGTGAAATCCTCGGGCGCCGTGGTCAGGGCGCGTCCAATCTCGTCGAAGGTCGCTTTCTTGATCGCCGTTTCGCCGCGCTGGTAATTCTCGTCCTTCTGGTCCATTTCGGACCACTTGCCATCCAGCCAGTCGGCCTTGTTGGGCCGATAGTCCTTGCCGGCCTCGAACTCGTCGCTCAGGTAGCTCTGGAACTTGGTCTTCTGCTCGTCGATCTCCCCTTCGGGGATCAGCCCGTCCTTGACCAGCCGATCGGTGTACAGGGTCAGCGTGGTCTTCTGCTGCTTGATCTTCTTGTACATGATCGGGTTGGTGAACATCGGCTCGTCGCCCTCATTGTGACCGAAGCGGCGATAGCAGATGATGTCGATGACCACGTCCTTGTGGAATTTCTGGCGGAATTCCGTGGCGACCTTGGCGGCATGAACCACGGCCTCGGGGTCGTCCCCGTTCACATGGAAGATCGGCGCCTCGACCATCAGCGCGATGTCCGTGGGATAGGGCGACGAGCGCGAGAAATGCGGCGCGGTGGTAAAGCCGATCTGGTTGTTCACGACAAGGTGCATGGTGCCGCCCGTCCGATGGCCGCGCAGACCCGAAAGGCCAAAGCCTTCGGCCACGACGCCCTGGCCCGCGAAGGCTGCGTCGCCGTGCAGCAGGATGCCCATGACGGCCGTGCGGTCGGTGTCGTTCAACTGGTCCTGCTTGGCACGTACCTTGCCCAGGACAACCGGGTTCACGGCCTCGAGGTGCGAGGGGTTCGCGGTCAGCGACAGGTGCACCGAATTGCCGTCGAATTCCCGGTCCGAAGAGGCCCCGAGATGGTATTTCACGTCGCCCGATCCGTCCACGTCCTCGGGCTTGAAGCTGCCGCCCTGGAATTCGTGGAAGATGGCGCGGTAAGGCTTGGCCATGACGTTGGCCAGGATGTTCAGCCGGCCGCGGTGCGGCATGCCGATCACGATGTCCTTGAGCCCCAGGCTGCCGCCGCGCTTGATGATCTGTTCCATGGCCGGGATCAGGCTTTCGGCCCCGTCCAGGCCGAACCGCTTGGTGCCCATGTACTTGACGTGCAGGAATTTCTCGAAGCCCTCGGCCTGGACCATCTTGTTGAGGATCGCCTTGCGGCCGTTCTGGGTAAAGGCGATCTCCTTGCCCAGCCCCTCGATCCGTTCCTTCAGCCAGCTCGACTGCTCGGGGTCGGAAATGTGCATGTATTGCAGGGCGAAGGTGCCGCAATAGGTGCGCTGGACGATGGCCAGGATCTCGCGCATCGAGGCCACTTCCAGCCCCAGCACGTTGTCGATGAAGATGGGCCGGTCCATATCCTTGTCCTCGAACCCGTAGGATTTGGGGTCGAGTTCCGGATGCGGGGTCTGGTCGCGCATGCCCAGCGGGTCGAGATCGGCCACAAGGTGTCCGCGGATGCGGTAGGCCCGGATGATCATCAGCGCGCGGATGCTGTCGAGCACTGCATGGCGGACCTGCTCTTCGGACAGGCCGACGCCCTTTTCCTCGGCCTTGGCCTTGATCTTGTCCCCGGCGGCCTTGGCCTCCTTGGGGTCGGCGGGCCACTGTCCGTCCAGTGCCGCGGTCAGGTCGTCATTGGGCTGCGGCGGCCAATCGGGGCGCGACCAGCTGGGGCCCGCGGCCTCGGCCTTGGCGTCGGCCGGTGTGTCGCCCAGGGCCTTGAAGAACGCGCGCCAGCTTTCGTCGACGGCGCCCGGGTTGGCGGCGTATTTGGCGTAGAGCTGTTCGATGTATTCCGCATTGTGCCCCTGCATGAAGCTGGAGGCATGGAAGACGTCGTTGGGGGATTGGTCGGTCATGGCGCGACTACCTTTTGATGCAGCAGGGGTTGGCGCCCCCCGATTGCGCAACGGGCCCGGGCGTGGCGGCCCGGGCCTGCGCGGCCAGAACGATCAGACCCAGACACAGGCACAACGCGACGAAAAGGGCCGAGGCAAGGGCCTCTTTCCGCGTCCGGGCCTGGTGTTTGTCAGGGTCTCTCATATCCTTGTCTTTCGGGTTCAGCCCTTCTTGATGGCTTCCATCACCGCTTCGCCGAGCGTGGCAGGGCTGTCCGCGACGACGATCCCGGCAGATTTCATCGCCTCGATCTTGCTTTCGGCGTCGCCCTTGCCGCCGGCGACGATGGCACCGGCATGGCCCATGCGGCGGCCCGGAGGTGCGGTGCGCCCGGCGATGAAGCCGGCGGTGGGCTTCCAGCGGCCCTTCTTCTTCTGTTCGGCCAGGAATTCGGCGGCGTCCTCCTCGGCCGAGCCGCCGATCTCGCCGATCATGATCATCGACTGGGTCTCGTCGTCGTTCAGGAACATGTCCAGCACGTCGATGTGTTCGGTTCCCTTGATCGGGTCGCCGCCGATGCCCACGGCGGTGGACTGGCCCAGTCCCATGTCCGAGGTCTGCTTGACCGCCTCATAGGTGAGCGTGCCCGAGCGCGAGACAACACCTACCGACCCGCGCTTGTGGATGTGGCCCGGCATGATGCCGATCTTGCAGGCGTCGGGCGTAATGACGCCGGGGCAGTTCGGCCCGACAAGGCGACTGCTGGAGCCCTCCAGCGCGCGCTGCACCTTGACCATGTCCTGCACCGGGATGCCTTCGGTGATGCAGACGATCAGTTCGATCCCGGCGTCGATCGCCTCGAGGATCGAGTCGGCGGCAAAAGGCGGCGGCACGTAGATGACGGAGGCATTGGCCTGCGTCTCGAACATCGCCTCGTGGACCGAGTTGAAGACCGGCAGGTCCAGGTGCGTGGTGCCGCCCTTGCCGGGGGTGACGCCGCCGACCATCCGCGTGCCATAGGCGACGGCCTGTTCGGTGTGGAAGGTGCCCTGCGACCCGGTCAGGCCCTGGCAGATCACTTTGGTGTTTTCGTCGATGAGGATTGCCATCGGGTTAGCCTTTCACTGCCTTGACGATTTTCTGCGCGCCGTCTTTCAGGTCATCGGCGGCGATGACGTTGAGCCCGGAATTGCGGAGGATTTCCTTGCCCTTTTCGACATTGGTGCCCTCAAGGCGCACCACCAAGGGTACGGTCAGACCCACGTCCTTGACGGCCGCGACCACGCCCTCGGCGATGACGTCGCAGCGCATGATGCCGCCGAAGATGTTGACCAGGATGCCTTTGACGTTGTCATCCGAGGTGATGATCTTGAACGCCTCGGTGACCTTTTCCTTGGTCGCGCCGCCGCCCACGTCGAGGAAGTTGGCCGGTTCCGCGCCATAGAGCTTGATGATATCCATGGTCGCCATGGCCAGGCCCGCGCCGTTGACCATGCAGCCGATCTCGCCGTCGAGCGCGATATAGTTGAGGTCGTACTTGGAGGCTTCCAGTTCCTTGGAGTCCTCTTCGGTGGTGTCGCGCAGCTCGCCGATGTCGGACTGGCGGTAGATGGCGTTTCCGTCAAAGCCCATCTTGGCGTCCAGGCATTTCAGGTCGCCCTTGTCGGTCACGATCAGCGGGTTGATCTCCAGCTGTTCCATGTCCTTTTCGACGAACATCTTGTAGAGTGTGCCCATGAGCGCGACGCACTGCTTGACCTGCGGGCCTTCCAGCCCGAGGGCGAAGGCGATGCGGCGGCCGTGGAAGGGCTGATAGCCGGTGGCCGGGTCCACCGAGAAGGACAGGATTTTCTCGGGGGTGCTCTCGGCGACCTCCTCGATGTCGGTGCCGCCCTCGGTCGAGGCCACGAAGGACACGCGGCTGGTCACGCGATCGATCAGCAGGGCCAGGTAAAGCTCGGTTTCGATGCCCGAGCCATCCTCGATGTAGATGCGGTTGACCTGTTTGCCGATGGGGCCGGTCTGCTTGGTCACCAGGGTGCGGCCCAGCATCTTGCGCGCCTCGTCGGCGGCCTCTTCCACCGATTTGGCCAGGCGTACGCCGCCCGCCTCGCCGGCGCTGTCCTCCTTGAAGGACCCCTTGCCGCGGCCACCTGCGTGGATCTGTGCCTTGACCACCCAGAGCGGGCCGTCCAGTTCCCCCGCCTTGGTCTTGGCCTCTTCCGCCTTCAGGACAACACGCCCGTCGCTGACAGGCGCCCCGTAGGAGCGCAGCAGAGCCTTTGCCTGATATTCGTGGATGTTCATGGTTGTCCCTCGATCAGATGGATTTACCTGAGATCAAACATAGCGGACCAGGCGGCCAAAAGGACTATCTTTCTGATGGCCGGGAAAAAGCGACATTTGTGATCACACCTCATTTGCTGTGATCACAAAATTGGGTATACAACGGTATCCTGAAACTATGGCCCGGCGGGTTGCGACAGAATCACCCACACCGCCTGTGACGGTGCCGGGGTTTCGGCTGCGCAGCAAAAAGGGGCACCCGCAGGGGCACCCCTTCAAGGCTCTGTCCGGCGGGTCTCAGGCCAGGGACTCGTCGATGCCCTTGCAGGCGCTGACAAGGTCTTTGACCGCGTCGACCGAGTGGTTGAACATGGCCTGCTCGTCCTTGTTCATATTGATCTCGACCACGCGCTCGATGCCGCCCGCGCCGATCACGGTGGGTACGCCCACGTAGAAGCCGTTGAGCCCGTAGGCGCCGTCGACATGGGCCGCGCAGGGCAGCAGCCGCTTCTGGTCCTTGAGATAGGCCTCGGCCATCTCGATGGCGGCAGTCGCGGGCGCATAGAAGGCCGAGCCGGTCTTGAGCAGGCCGACGATCTCGGCCCCGCCGTCGCGGGTGCGCTGCACGATCGCGTCGAGCTGGTCCTGCGTGGTCCAGCCCATCTTTACGAGGTCGGGCAGGGGAATGCCGGCCACCGTGGAATAGCGCGTCAGCGGCACCATGGTGTCGCCGTGCCCGCCCAGCACGAAGGCGCTGACATCCTTCATAGAGACGTTGAATTCCTCGGCCAGGAAATGCCGGAAGCGGGCGCTGTCCAGCACCCCTGCCATGCCGCAGACCTTTTCGCGGGGCAGGCCCGAAAACTCGCGCAGCGCCCAGACCATGGCGTCCAGTGGGTTGGTGATGCAGATGACAAAGGCATCGGGGGCATGCTTGCCGATGCCCTCGCCGACGGCCTTCATGACCTTGAGGTTGATGCCAAGCAGGTCGTCACGGCTCATGCCCGGCTTGCGCGGCACGCCGGCGGTGACGATGCAGACATCGGCCCCGGCGATATCGGCATAGTCTTGTGTGCCCTTGAGCGTGGCGTCGAACCCTTCGGCAGGGCCGGACTCCGCAATGTCGAGGGCCTTGCCCTCGGGGGTGCCCTCGGCGATGTCGAAAAGCACAACGTCGCCGAGTTCCTTGATCGCCGCGAGATGGGCGAGCGTGCCGCCGATCTGACCGGCGCCGATAAGGGCAATTTTGGGTCTGGCCATGGTGAAGGGATCCTCTGTCCGTTCCGTGTATTGTGACCGCTTGGGTAGTCCTTTGCACACCGCCGCGCAAGCCTGACCGGGCAGGGTGCTGTTGCCGCGCGATTGTTTGCGCTAAAGCGGGCGCGCGGCGGCGCGACCCCGCGCCGGCAAACGCCCCGGCGGCGGCGCTGATTCCCGCAAAGGCCCGGAGGATGGACACGCGATGGAAGGACCCCTGTTCTGGACACTGGCGCTGCTGGCCGCGGTCAGCGTGGGGCTCAGCAAGGGTGGCCTGCCCGCGGTCGCGATGCTGTCGGTGCCGCTGCTGTCGCTGGTCATCAATCCGGTGACGGCCGCCGGGCTAATGCTGCCCGTCTTCATCGTGTCCGATGTCTTCGGGGTCTGGGCCTATCGCCATGCCTTCGACCGGCGCGTCCTGGCCATCGGCGTAGTGGGGCTGACCATCGGAACCGGGATTGGCTGGGCCACCGCAGAAATCGTGCCCGAATGGATGGTGCGGCTGATCATCGGCGGGATCGGCGCGAGTTTCGCCGCCAGCCGTTTGCTGGGTCGCGGGCGCGATACCCCCGCCCGCCCCGCGAACAAGGCGTCCGGACTGTTCTGGACCTCGGTGTCCGGCTTCACCAGTTTCGTGAGCCATTCCGGCGCCCCGCCCTGGCAGGTCTGGGTGTTGCCGATGCGCCTGTCCAAGCTGGCCTTTGCCGGCACCACGACGATCGCCTTTGCCTATGTCAACGCGCTCAAGCTGGTACCCTATGCTGCCCTGGGCCAGTTGGGCCTGGATAACCTGCGCGTCGCCGCGATGCTGACCCCGGCAGCGGTCTTGGCGGTCTTTGTGGGGTTCCGGCTGGTAAGGGTTCTGCCCGAGGCGCTGTTCTTCCGCTTCGTGACCTGGGCGCTTCTGGGCATTTCCATCAAGCTGATCTGGGACGGTCTGAGCGGTGGCCTTGCGGGGTAGGTCTTGCTGCAATGCCGCATTTTCGGCTTGCATGATCGCAACGAATGTGGCCCTTTCCGCGCAATATTGTTACCTGGAGGCCAGACCATGACCCGACCTCACCGCTCGGCCCTGTATATTCCCGGCTCCAAGGCTCGTGCGCTGGACAAGGCCCGCGAGCTGGCGGCCGATGTGATCCTCTTCGATCTTGAGGATGCCGTCGCCCCGGACGAGAAGCCCGCCGCCCGCGCCACGCTGGCCGAGGAACTGGGCAAGGGCGGCTATGGGCCCCGGCTGCGCGTGGTACGGATCAACGCGCTGGACACCGACTGGGGGGCCGAGGATGCCCGCGCGGTGGCCGCGATGGAGTGTGACGCGGTGCTGCTGCCCAAGGTAAGCAGCCCCCAGGACATCGACGCCGTCGCAGCCTTGGTGCCGAACACGCCGGTCTGGGCCATGATTGAATCCCCGTCGGGCATCCTGAATGCCGCCGCCATCGCCGCGCATCCCGCGCTTGCGGGGTTCGTGATCGGCACAAATGACCTGGCCAAGGACCTGGGCACCCGCAGCACAGCCGACCGCGCCCCGCTCTGGACCGCGTTGCAGACCTGCGTTCTGGCGGCCCGTGCCCATGATGTCGTAGTGCTGGACGGGGTCTACAATGCCTTCAAGGATGACGAGGGCCTGCGCGCCGAATGCGAGCAGGGCCGCGATTTCGGCATGGACGGCAAGACCCTGATCCACCCGGCGCAACTGGAGATCGCCAATGCCGTCTTCGCCCCCACGGAAGCCGAGATCGAAACCGCCCGCCGCCAGATCGCGGCCTACGACGCGGCCATCGCCGAGGGGCAGGCGGTTGCCGTCGTGGACGGAAAGATCGTCGAGAACTTGCATGTCGAGACCGCCCGCGCGACCCTGGCCAAGGCAGAGGCAATCTCGGAACTGGAATCGGCATGACACTACTTATCCTTGGCATCCTTCTCTGGGTGGGCGCCCACCTTTTCAAACGCCTGGCACCGGAGCCGCGCGCCCGCATGGGCGACAAGGGCAAGGGCCTGGTGGCGCTGGTCCTTGTGGTCAGTCTGGTGCTGATGGTGATCGGCTATCGGGGCGCGGCGTTCGTCAACATCTGGTATCCGCCCAGTTTCATGGTGCACATCAACAACCTGTTGATGCTCATTGCCTTTTTCGTGTTCGGGCTGTCCGCCACCACCGGCGGCCTGCGGGGCAGACTGCGTCATCCGCAACTGCTCGCGGTCAAGATCTGGGCCGTGGCGCACCTGCTGGTCAACGGCGACCTGGCGTCGATCGTGCTCTTCGGGTCGATGCTGCTCTGGGCCGGGGCCGAGGTCGCGGTGATCAACCGGGCCGAGGCCTGGGACCGCCCCGCGCCGGGGGACCCCAAGCGCAATGTTCTGCTGGTCGTCATCACGGTCGTGGCCTTCACGGTGACCGCCGCCATCCACGCCTGGCTGGGCGTCTGGCCCTTCCCGCGGTGAGGCCATGACGCTTTACCGTTTCCTTACGGCCGATGATACACCGGCCTTTTGCCACAAGGTGTCCGAGGCCCTGTCCAAGGGATGGGAGCTCCATGGCGATCCGCAATACACCTATGACCAGGCCAACGGCGTGCTGCGCTGTGGCCAGGCAGTGACCAAGGAAATCGAGGGGGACTATCACCTCGACATGAAGCTGGGGCAGCAATGACGACCAAGACCAATCCGGGCCGCTTCTTCGAGGATTATACCCCGGGCCAAGTGATCGAGCACGCAGTGCCGCGCACCGTCGGGGCCGGGGAACGGGCGCTGTACCATGCGCTCTATCCGGCGCGGCAGGCGCTGTTTTCGTCCGATGCGTTCGCCCGTGCCTGCGGGCTGCCCGAAAGCCCGCTGGATGACCTGGCCGCCTTTCACGTCGTCTTTGGCAAGACCGTGCCTGACATTTCGCTCAACGCTGTTGCGAACCTGGGTTATGCCGAAGGGCGCTGGCTGCGGCCCGTCTATGCGGGTGACACGCTGCGCGCGTCCTCCGAGGTTATCGGCCTCAAGCAGAATTCCAACGGCAAGACCGGCGTGGTCTGGGTGCGCACCACCGGCAGCAACCAGCGCGGCGCGGCGGTGATGGACTACGTCCGTTGGGTCATGGTGCGCAAGCGCGACCCGGAGGCGCCCGCGCCCGAAACCATCGTGCCAGAGTTGAAGACCGCCTTGGCGGTCGAGGATCTGACGATCCCCGCGGGACTGGATTTCACGGGTTACGATTTCACGCTGGCCGGGGAGCCGCATCGCTGGGCCGACTACGCGGTGGGCGAGGTGATCGACCATGTGGACGGCGTCACCGTCGAAGAGGCCGAGCACATGATGGCCACGCGGCTGTGGCAGAATACCGCCAAGGTGCATTTTGACCTGACCACCCGCCCCGAGGGCCGGCTGATCTACGGCGGGCACGTGATCTCCATGGCGCGGGCCCTGTCCTTCAACGGGCTGGCCAATGCGCAGATGATCGTGGGGTTGAACGGCGGCGCGCATGCCAATCCATGTTTCGCGGGCGACACGATCAAGGCTTGGTCCGAGGTTCTGGACAAGGCCGAGACCGCTTCGCCGGGCGTTGGCGCGCTGCGCCTGCGGCTGGTGGCGACGAAGGACGGGCAGGTGGGCCACGCCCATGGCGAGGACGGCAGATACCTGCCGGGCGTGTTGCTGGATCTCGACTACTGGGCGCTTGTCCCGGTGTGAGGGGGGCGGTGACAGGACCTGCGTGCGTGATCACACGCCCAAGTCTAGTGATCACAAATGTGGAAAAATGCTGTCCTGCGGCAAGATTACCCCTAATGTCCCCTGTGCAAGCGCGTGACTCTTCTGCCAAGATGGCTACAAAGAGTTTGATATGCCATTGTATACCGTCGCCCGGCGGAGGGGCGCAATGAACCCGATGACAGAAGGGAGCCTTACATGGCCGACGTGAACCGCGGGAACCGCCCGCTTTCGCCTCACTTGCAGATCTACCGTCCGCAGTGGACCTCGATGACCTCGATCTTCGTGCGCATCACGGGCAATGCCCTGTTGATCTCGGCACTGCTCGTCGTCTGGTGGCTGGCCGCGCTGGCCCGCGGCCCCGAGGCCTATGCCCTCGCCAACGGCGTCCTGACCAGCTGGTTCGGCGACCTTGTCATGTTTCTCAGTGTCGGCGGGATCTGGTATCACCTGCTGGGTGGTCTGCGGCACCTGATCTGGGACAGCGGCCACATGCTTGATGTCGAGCGGTCCGAGATGTTCGGGCAGGGCATGGTGATCGTTGCCGTGCTCCTGACGATTTTCACCGCAGTTATCCTGTAAGGAGGGTCCGATGCGTTACATGACCGACCGCAAGCGCGCCGCGGGTCTTGGCACCGCCAAGTCGGGCACAGAGCACCACTGGAGCATGATGGTCACTTCGGTGGCCCTTCTCGGGCTCGTGCCGCTTTTCGTCTTCACGTTCGGGCGGGCGCTGGGCATGGGCTATGACGAGGCGCTGGCCTACTACGGCCGCCCCACGCCCGCGATCATCGGCATCCTGACACTGCTGGTGGGCTTCTATCACTTCAAGGGTGGTGTGCAGACTCTGATCGAGGACTACGTCCATGGTCTGGCCGGCAAGGCCCTGATCATCGGCATGACCTGCCTTTCCTACGCGGCGGCTGCGATCGGCGTTTTCGCCATCGTGCGCATTGCCCTTTGACCCGGGACGACTGAGACATGGCTGAATACGAATACGAAACACATGAATATGACGTGGTCGTGGTGGGCGCCGGCGGGGCCGGGTTGCGGGCCACGCTGGGCATGGCCGAACAGGGGCTGCGCACCGCCTGCATTTCCAAGGTGTTCCCGACCCGCTCGCACACCGTGGCCGCACAGGGCGGCATCGCCGCGTCGCTGTCGAACATGGGGCCGGACCACTGGCAGTGGCACATGTACGACACGGTGAAGGGCTCGGACTGGCTGGGCGACACCGACGCCATGGAATACCTCGCCAAGGAGGCGCCCAAGGCCGTCTACGAGCTGGAGCACTACGGCGTGCCCTTCAGCCGCACCGAAGAGGGCACGATCTACCAGCGCCCCTTTGGCGGCCATACGACCGAGTTCGGCGAGGGTCCCCCGGTGCAGCGCACCTGTGCCGCTGCCGACCGCACCGGCCACGCCATCCTGCACACGCTTTACGGCCAGTCGCTCAAGCAGAAGGCCGAATTCTACATCGAGTATTTCGCTATCGATCTGCTGATGTCCGAGGACGGCCAGTGCGAGGGCGTGCTGTGCTGGAAACTGGACGACGGCACCATGCATGTCTTCGCCGCCAAGATGGTCGTGCTGGCCACCGGCGGCTATGGCCGGGCCTATTTCAGCGCCACCAGCGCCCACACCTGCACCGGCGACGGGGGTGGCATGGTGGCCCGTGCGGGCCTGCCGCTTCAGGACATGGAATTCGTGCAGTTCCACCCCACCGGCATCTATGGCGCCGGCTGCCTGATCACCGAGGGCGCACGGGGTGAGGGCGGCTATCTGACCAACTCCGAGGGCGAGCGCTTCATGGAACGCTATGCCCCCAACTACAAGGACCTGGCGCCGCGCGACTACGTCAGCCGTTGCATGACCATGGAGATCCGAGAAGGGCGGGGTGTCGGGCCCAAGGGCGACCACATCCACCTGAACCTGAACCACCTGCCCGCCGAGGCGCTGAACCTGCGCCTGCCGGGCATCTCGGAAAGCGCCAAGATCTTTGCCGGGGTGGATGTCACCAAGGAGCCGATCCCGGTGCTGCCGACGGTGCATTACAACATGGGGGGCATCCCCACCAATTACTTCGGCGAGGTGCTCAACCCCACCGACAAGGAGCCCAACGCAGTGGTACCGGGCCTGATGGCCGTGGGCGAAGCGGGCTGTGCCTCGGTCCACGGGGCCAACCGGCTGGGGTCGAACTCGTTGATCGACCTTGTGGTCTTCGGGCGTGCCGCGGCGATCCGCGCGGGCGATGTGGTGGACCGCGACAGCGCCGTGCCGACGCCGAGGAAAGCCGAGATCGACAAGGCCTTCGACCGCTTCGACAGCCTGCGTCACGCCGATGGCGGCACTCCGACCGCCGAACTGCGCCTCGAGATGCAGCAGACCATGCAGGAGGACGCCGCCGTCTTCCGCGCCAGCGACACGCTCAAGAACGGCGTCGAAAAGATGACTGCGGTGGCCACGAAGATGGCGGATATCAAGGTGACCGACCGCAGCCTTGTCTGGAACAGTGACCTGATGGAAACGCTGGAGCTGACCAACCTGATGCCCAATGCGCTGGCGACCGTCTGCGGCGCCGAGGCGCGCACCGAAAGCCGAGGCGCCCATGCCCATGAGGATCATGGCGAGCGCGACGACAAGACCTGGCGCGTCCACACCATCGCGCGGGTCGCCGACGAGAAGGTCGATCTGTCCTATCGCCCGGTGATCGAGTCGCCCCTGACCGAAGAGAAGGCGGGCGGCATCAACCTCAAGAAGATCGCGCCGAAGGAACGGACCTTCTGATGCTGCGCCACGCGCCCGTCATGCTGGCCCTGGCGGCCTGCGCCCCGCAGCCGATCAGCCCGGACCGGGCGGCGGAAATCTGCGAGGAACGGGCGCGCGCCGCGCAGGGGCCGACAGGCCGGGTGAGCATCGGGGCCAATAGCAACGACGGCCCCTTTGCCGGGGCGCAAATCGGGGTGACGGCCGATTACGTGGTCGGGCGTGAGCCGGTCGAGGTCTATCGCCAATGCGTCTATTCCCGCACCGGCGCGGCCCCGATCCGACCGCCACGCCTGCGCTGAAGACCAAGGAGTGAGAAGAGATGAAGAAGATTGTCCTGTCCCTGATCGCCGCCACCGGATTGGCGGCCTGTGACATGCCTGGCATGACCGCGAGTTCGCCGTCCGACGAGGCGGCATCCCTGCTGACCTCGGCCATGGTCGGCACTGAATTGTCCGGTGGCATCGTCGTGACCGATCGCGTGGCCCGCCCGCTGGCCGACTGCGTCGTGGCCAATGCCACCGATGCCGAACTGGCACAGATCGTCGCCGCCGATGATGACGCCTCGCGCAACACCATCACCAGCACGGTGCTGGCGCGGCCCGAGGCCATAAGCTGTGCAACCGAAGCCCTGACCGCCTGACCTGAAAGGAGCCAGACCGCCATGGTCCAGCTGACCCTTCCCAAGAACAGCCGGATGACCACCGGCAAGACATGGCCCAAGCCCGAGGGCGCCACGAACCTGCGCAAGGTGCAGATCTATCGCTGGAACCCCGACGACGGCCAGAACCCCCGCCTGGACACCTACTGGGTGGACATGGAGGATTGCGGGCCGATGGTTCTGGACATCCTCATCAAGATCAAGAACGAGATCGACCCGACCCTGACCTTCCGCCGGTCCTGCCGCGAGGGGATCTGCGGGTCCTGTGCGATGAACATCGACGGGATCAACACGCTGGCCTGCATTTACGGGGCCGACGAGGTGAAGGGTGATATCAAGGTCTACCCGCTGCCCCACATGCCGGTGGTCAAGGACCTGATCCCGGACCTGACCCATTTCTACGCCCAGCACGCCAGCATCATGCCCTGGCTGGAGACCAAGACGAACCGGCCCGCCAAGGAGTGGAAGCAGTCCATCGAGGACCGCGAGAAACTGGATGGGCTCTATGAATGCGTGATGTGCGCCTGCTGTTCGACCGCCTGCCCGTCTTACTGGTGGAACGGCGACCGCTACCTCGGGCCGGCGGCCCTGCTGCATGCCTACCGCTGGATCATCGACAGCCGCGACGAGGCCACGGGCGAGCGCCTCGACCAGTTGGAAGACCCCTTCAAGCTGTATCGCTGTCACACGATCATGAACTGCGCGAAGACCTGCCCCAAGGGTCTGAACCCGGCCAAGGCCATCGCGGAGACGAAGAAACTGATGGTCGAACGCAAGGTCTGAGATGCGCGGGCCGCGGCGTGACAGGTCTGTGCTCAAGCAGCGTTGGCGTAGCCAGGCCAGTGGTAGCGCAACGAACCGGAGCGCTACCGCGCACTCTCGTTTGGACAGCGGCAAGGCGACGCTCTGACCCGGGCGTCGCCTCGTCTTTGGCGGGGGCCTCCGGCGGCGGTATTTTTGACCCAAAGAAGCCCGATTGCCAAATCTCGAGCGTTGGTGTTTGCTTCGCCCATGGAACCTGATGATGCCGATGCGCGCCGGGCCGTGGCCCCGGTGATCTGCTATCCGACAGCGGGTCTGCCGCACCCCGACCTGGCGCTCTATCAGGCGGCCAGTAGCTTGGCGGAGGTCGTGGAGGTCGCCACGGTCGCCCCGCGTGCGGCGGCGGCGATCGAGGTGCCGGCCGGGTCCCTGTTGCGGATCATGTCGGTGGAGGGGCCGCAGGTCGGCGATTTGAACCTGTTCAACGCGCATGACCTTGCCGAGCGCTTCTATTCCGGCAAGACGCGCGCTCTGCATGGCACCCATGTGACGACGGGCGATCGGCTGTGGTCGTCGTTTCCGACGCTGCGGCCCATGGCGACGGTGGTTTGGGATACATTGGCCTGGTACGGGATCGACCAGCATGGCGGTGCCGTGCATGACGTGATCGGGACGCGCTGTGATCCATACACTGGCAATTTGCTTTCGGGCAGCCAATATCACCACTGTTGCCATTCCAATTTGACACGCGCTCTGGCCGAAGCGCGCGGGCTGACGCTGCAGGAGGCCGAACGCCATGTCCATGACGTGCTCAACGTCTTCATGTGCACCGGTTTCACCCGCGACACGGGCCAGTATTTCATGAAGGCCAGCCCGGTTCGGCCGGGCGACCACATCGAATTGCTGGCCGAGGTGGATTTGCTGGCGGTGCTGAGCGCCTGCCCGGGCGGCGACTGCGGTGCCGAGCATTCCAGCGACGCCGCGGCCTGCTATCCCCTGCGCATGGAGCGCCGCCAGCCGGCAGCCGGGGCGCTTCGGGGCTGGGCGTCGCCGCCTGTCAACGGCTATGATGGCAGTCACGGGGCCTAGCGCCTGTCGCGCCCGTTCGTATTCAGGCGACCCACTCTAGCTTTATGACACTGGACCTCTGTCCGGGTCGTGAAAAATCGGTGCCCCCTTTTCTGCGACGTGCTTTAGGCAAAGGCCGCCTGCAAGGCAATCTCGATCATATCGGAAAAGCTGCGCTCGCGGTCCTCGGCGGGCAGTGCCGCGCCGGTGTCGAGGTGGTCGCTGACGGTCAGCACGGCCAGCGCGCGCCGGTCATGACGCGCGGCCAGGGTGTAGAGTTCGGCCGCCTCCATCTCGACGCCCAGGATGCCGTGCCGGCGCATCTGTTCATCCAGATCGGGGCGTTCGTCATAGAAGGTGTCCGAGGAATAGATGCCGCCGACATGGGTGTCGATGGACCGGGCGCGCGCCGCCCGCTCGGCCGCCGCGAGAAGCCCGTAGTCGGCGCAGGGGGCGAAGCTGAATTCGCGAAAGATGGTGGAGGAAGGGGTGGCAACCGAGGAGGCGGTCATTGCCAGGATCACGTCGCGCAGCCTGACATGCGGTTGCATGCCCCCGCAGGAGCCGACCCGGATCAGGGTCTGCACGTCGAAGTCGCGGATCAACTCGTTGGCATAGATCGACATCGAGGGCATGCCCATGCCCGAACCCTGGATCGTCACGCGGTTGTCTTGCCATGTGCCGGTAAATCCCAGCATTCCGCGGGTTTCGTTGATGCAGGCCACATCCGACAGAAACGTCTCGGCCGCCCATTTCGCGCGATACGGGTCGCCGGGCATGAGAACCGTTTCCGCGACCTGGTCCTTGTCGGCGCCAATATGAATGGTCATCCTGTGCCCCCTTGGTCTTCTGCGTCAGGCTGCAAAGTTTGGCGGCCGGTGGCCGTTTGCCAACAAGTCTTTCTCGAACGGAATGACCATCGGGCTGGCGAAAAGGCTCAGGACAGCCTTGGCCGGATCGTTATACCCGGTCGGGGCTGCCAGCGAAAACGGTGACCCGCGACCCGAAAAACGGGGCCCGGGCACCGCGGTTTTTCAGATTTCCATGCTTTCGGGCGACTTGCCGGCTTCGATGGCGTCCTTGAACCATTTCGGCTGGCGGCCCTTGCCCGTCCAGGTCTGCGACGGGTTGTCCGGATTGACGTATTTCGGCGTTCCGGCCGATTTCCGGCTCGTCCCGGACCCGCGCGTCTTCCTTTTGCCCGAGGGGCCGACGACGTCGTCGAGCGAAAACCCCATCGAGGCGACGGCCTTTTCAGCAGCTTCGCGCGCCTTCTTGAGGTCCTGCTGCGTGAGCTGTTCGATCTGTTTGTCGATTTCGCCGCGGAGTTTTTCAAGCTCCTTGCGGGTCATACTTTTCAAGTCGAGTGACATTTGCTTATCCCAGATTTGCCAGTTTTCATTATACCAATTAGGCACCACAGCCTGAAATGTGAAGCAGTTTTATAGCAAGCCTGAACAAAAGGCTACAATTTTTGCTCAAGGGTGGAATTAGGCGTTATTCCGCGGCGATCGGTCCCGGGT
Source organism: Roseovarius halophilus (ex Wu et al. 2025) (assembly GCF_047086965.1). Classification (NCBI taxonomy): domain Bacteria; kingdom Pseudomonadati; phylum Pseudomonadota; class Alphaproteobacteria; order Rhodobacterales; family Roseobacteraceae; genus Roseovarius; species Roseovarius halophilus (ex Wu et al. 2025). The sequence goes on from NZ_JBKOTX010000016.1 coordinate 23,474, forward strand.
CCGCCAATTCGATGATGTCGCGCATGATGGTATTGAGCTCGAAATCCTTGGGCGTATAGACGCGGGAAACGCCCATGGTGCGCAACCGCTCGGCGTCTTCGTCGGGAATGATTCCGCCCGCAACAACCGGTACATGGCCGAGGCCATTCGCGCGCATTTTTTCCATGAAATCCGCCACCAATGGCACATGCGAGCCGCTGAGAATGGACAGTCCCACGACATGGGCATCGTTGCGTTGCACCGCCGCGATGATCTCGTCCGGGGTCAGGCGGATGCCGTCGTAGGTGATGTCCATGCCGCAATCGCGGGCGCGGGCGGCGATCTGCTCGGCACCGTTCGAATGGCCGTCCAGCCCCGGTTTGCCCATGATGAACTTGAGCCGGCGGCCAAGCTTGTCCGAGACCGCATCGACCATGTCGCGCAGATCCTCGAGCCCCTCGGTCCGGTTCGAGGGGTTGGACGAGACGCCGGTGGGCCCCCGGTACTGTCCGAAAGCATCGCGCACCACGTCGGCCCATTCGCCGGTGGTGACACCGGCCCTCGCGCAGGCGATGGAGGCCGGCATGATATTGCTGCCCGATGTCGCGGCGGCGCGCAGGTCTGCCAGCGCCCCATTGACGGCGGCGCTGTCACGGCTGGCGCGCCAGGCGTTCAGCCGGTCGATCTGGTCGGCCTCGACCTGCGGATCGACCGTCATGATCGAGCCTTCGCCGCTGGTCAGCGGAGACGGCTCGCCGCTCTCGTATCGGTTGACGCCGACCACGACGGTCTCGCCGCCCTCGATGCCCGAGATGCGTGCGCCGTTGGATTCGACCAGACGCGATTTCATGTAGTCGATGGCGCCGACGGCCCCGCCCATGCTGTCGATCTGGGCCAGTTCGGCGCGTGCGCCGTCCTTGAGCGCGGCGACCTTGGCCTCGACCGCCGGATTGCCCTCGAACAGATCGTCGTATTCCAGAAGGTCGGTTTCAAAGGCGAGGATCTGCTGCATCCGCAGGGACCATTGTTGATCCCAGGGGCGCGGCAGACCCAATGCCTCGTTCCAGGCCGGCAATTGCACCGCCCGCGCGCGGGCCTTTTTCGACAGGGTCACGGCCAGCATCTCGATCAGGATGCGGTAGACGTTGTTTTCGGGCTGCTGCTCGGTCAGACCCAGGGAATTGACCTGCACGCCATAGCGGAAACGGCGGAATTTCGGATCCTCGACGCCGTAACGCTCGCGACAGATTTCGTCCCACAGGTCCACGAAGGCGCGCATCTTGCACATCTCGGTGACAAAGCGGATGCCCGCGTTCACGAAGAAGCTGATGCGCCCGACCATGGCCGGGAAATCCTCTTCGCTGACCTTGGTCTTGAGGTCGTCCAGCACGGCGGTGGCCGTGGCCAGCGCGAAGGACAATTCCTGTTCCGGCGTCGCCCCGGCCTCTTGCAGGTGGTAGGAACAGACGTTCATCGGGTTCCATTTGGGCAGGTGTTCGCGGGTGTAGGCCGCGACATCCGTGATCATCCGCAGGGAGGGCTCGGGCGGGCAGATGTATGTGCCCCGGCTGAGGTATTCCTTGATCAGGTCGTTCTGCACCGTGCCTTGCAGTTTCGACACATCCGCGCCCTGCTGCTCGGCCACGGCGATATAGAGCGCCAGCAGCCAGGGGGCCGTGGCGTTAATCGTCATCGAGGTGTTCATCTGGTCCAGCGGAATTTTGTCGAAGAGCGTCGCCATATCACCCAGATGGCAGATCGGCACGCCGACCTTGCCAACCTCGCCGCGGGCCAGTTCGTGATCGCTGTCATAGCCCGTCTGGGTGGGCAGATCGAAGGCCACTGACAGCCCGGTCTGCCCCTTGGCCAGGTTCGACCGATAGAGCGCATTCGACGCCGTCGCCGTGGAGTGGCCGGCATAGGTGCGGAACAGCCAGGGGCGATCCTTGGGGGCATCTTGCGGCGTTTGCGACATGTTGGTCCTCGCGATTTCGGTCCGGTGACACAGGGGCGTGAATCAATCCGGGTAATTTTCTTACGTCGAAAGCCGGTTTACCGGACATTTTATGGCGCTGTCAATTCGCTGCATCGCGGCATGTGCGCATTTACCCCTCGCCGGTTTCCTGACACCGTGGCGAACATGTTCCAAATGGTCACCCTGCCGCTCTGGCTTTTCCTGCTGATCCTGCTGTTCGCGGGGGTGACCTTCGCGTCGCATTTCCTGTTTCCCTCGGTGCGCTGGTTCTTTCGCCGGCGCGCGGAAAAGGTCGTCGCGCAGTTGAACGAACGCCTGCAGAAGCCCATCGAGCCATTCAAGCTGGCCCGGCGCTATGACATGATCCAGCGGCTGGTCTATGATCCGCAGGTGGCCGAGGCGATCAACGATCACGCGCGCCGCAACGGCGTGCCGGAAAACGTCGCTTTCGAACGCGCCCGCCGCTATGCCCGCGAGATTGTGCCTTCTTTCTCGGCAACGCTTTATTTCACGTTCGGAGCGCGGCTGGCGAAATGGTTGTCGCAGTCAATGTATCATGTGCGGGTCGGCCGGTTCGAGCGTGAGCTCTATGACGGCATCGACCCAGAGGCGACGGTGATCTTCGTCATGAACCACCGCTCGAACATGGATTATGTCCTGGTCACCCATCTGGTCAGCCAGACCTCGGCCCTGTCCTATGCCGTCGGGGAATGGGCGCGGGTCTGGCCGCTTTCGTCGCTGATCCGGATGATGGGGGCCTATTTCATCCGGCGCAGGTCCCGCGGTGATCTCTATCGGCGCGTACTGGCGCGTTATGTGCAACTGGCGACCAAAGGCGGCGTGACACAGGCCGTGTTCCCCGAAGGCGGGCTGAGCCTGACCGGGGGCTTGGGCCCGGCGCGTCTTGGTATCCTGTCCTATATCACCTCGACCTACGAGCCCCAGGGGCGCGACATTGTCTTTGTCCCGGTCGGCCTGAATTATGATCGGGTTCTGGAGGATCAGATCCTTCTGGACGCCGGAAAGACCGGCAAGCGGCGGTTCCGTCCGCCGCTGCTGCCCGCCGCGTCGCGGCTTCTGCGCCACCTGGGCCTGCGGATCACGCGCCGCTTCCGCCGCTTCGGTACGGCCACAGTCAGTTTCGGCGCGTCCCTGTCGCTGCGCGAGATGGCCGATCCTTCGGATGTGCAGGCCCTGGGGCGGACCCTGATGGACCGCATCGCCGAGGTCGTGCCGCTTCTGCCCGTGCCCCTTGTGGCCCATGCCCTGCTGGACGGGGCTGCATCGCGGGCCGAGGTGCATGCGCATCTCGACCGGCTGGTCGGCGGTCTGGAAAACGCCGGCGCGGTTATGCCGCGCCGGCCGGTGGACGAGGTTGTCGCGGACGGGATCGAAATTCTGGCCTGTCGCGGGCTGGTTTCCGCGGGTGCGGAGGGCGCGCTGACCATGGACGAAGGCCGCACCGATATCCTGGGGTTCTACGCCCGTTCGATCGCGCATCATTTCCCCGACGACCCGGACCGCGGCCGCGCCGCGCCCAAAATCGCGGGAACAGAAAAGACATAAAGTTTCAAAAAATGTTCTGCTTTGGTTGCAATGTTTCGCGCACGCCGTTATCCCTCCGCTAACGCGCCGATTCTGCGGCGCGGCGAACCGTGATGACAGCCTACGGAGACACCCATGGCCCTCGATCAGACGCCCCCGGTCAACTATGATGCCCCGGAAAAGGACCTTTACGAAATCGGTCAGATCCCGCCCATGGGCTACGTGCCCAAGAAGATGTACGCTTGGGCCATTCGCCGCGACCGGCACGGCGAGCCCGAACACTCCTTCCAGCAAGAAGTGGTCGACACCTGGCAGATCGACAGCCACGAGGTGCTGGTGCTGGTGATGGCGGCGGGCGTGAACTACAACGGTGTCTGGGCGGGTCTGGGCCAGCCCATCAGCCCCTTCGACGGACATGGGGCCGACTACCATGTCGCCGGTTCCGACGCAGCAGGCATCGTCTGGGCGGTGGGTGACAAGGTGAAAACCTGGAAGGTCGGCGACGAGGTCGTGGTTCACTGCAACCAGGACGATGGCGACGACGAGGAATGCAACGGCGGCGACCCGATGTTCTCGCCCACGCAGCGCATCTGGGGCTATGAAACCCCAGACGGGTCCTTTTCGCAGTTCACGCGCGTGCAGGCCCAGCAGCTGATGCCGCGCCCCCGGCACCTGACCTGGGAGGAAAGCGCCTGCTATACGCTGACGCTGGCAACGGCCTATCGAATGCTTTTCGGCCATCACCCACATGAATTGAAGCCCGGGCAGAACGTGCTGGTCTGGGGCGCCTCGGGCGGGCTGGGGTCTTACGCGATCCAGCTGGCCAATACCGCCGGTGCCAATGCCATCGGCGTGATATCAGACGAAAACAAGCGCCAGTTCGTCATGGACCAGGGTGCCAAGGGCGTCGTCAACCGAAAGGAGTTCGATTGCTGGGGCCAGATGCCCACGGTCAACACGCCGGAATACAATGCTTGGCTGAAAGAAGCGCGCAAGTTTGGCAAGGCCATCTGGGACATCACCGGCAAGGGCGTGAACGTCGACATGGTTTTCGAACACCCGGGCGAGTCGACCTTTCCGGTCTCGACCCTGGTGGTCAAGAAGGGCGGCATGGTGGTGATCTGCGCGGGCACGACCGGGTTCAACTGCACCTTCGACGTGCGCTACATGTGGATGCACCAGAAGCGCCTGCAGGGCAGCCATTTTGCCAATCTCAAGCAGGCCGCGGGAGCCAACCGCCTGATGTGCGAGCGCCGCCTCGATCCTTGCATGTCCGAGGTCTTTCCCTGGGCCGAGATCCCGCAGGCCCATACCAAGATGCTGCGCAACGCACACAAGCCGGGCAACATGGCCGTGCTGGTCCAGGCCCCGCGCACCGGCCTGCGCACCTTCGAGGACGTGCTGGAGGGCTGATCCGGCCGGGGCATGACGAGCGGGCGCGGTCAGCTGGCCGCGCCCGTTTTCGTTTCCCATGCCGGCGCGCGGCTTTTGTCGCAGCGCCGTGAGGTCCTATCTGGCCTTTCCAAACCGGCCCGGACTGTCTATCTGGCCCCCTGACGCCCGAAAGGACCACAGCCATGACACAAAGCTTCGAAGCCCCCGGACCGGTCGAACAGGATTGGGGGGATGCCATTTCCCCGATCGAGGAGATCATCGACGACGCCCGCAACGGGCGCATGTTCATCCTCGTCGACCACGAAGACCGCGAGAACGAGGGCGATCTGGTGATCCCGGCCCAGATGGCGACCCCGGACGCGATCAACTTCATGGCGACCCATGGGCGCGGGCTGATCTGTCTGTCCTTGCCGGGCACACGGATCGACGCTCTTGGGCTTGAGCTGATGTCGACCAATAACAGCAGCCGCCACGAGACCGCCTTCACCATCTCCATCGAGGCGCGCGAGGGGGTGACCACCGGCATTTCCGCCGCCGACCGGGCGCGCACCGTGGCCGTGGCCATCGACCCGTCGAACGGGCCGCAGGACATCGCCACGCCGGGCCATGTCTTTCCGCTGCGCGCCCAGGAGGGCGGTGTTCTTGTCCGGGCGGGCCATACCGAGGCGGCGGTGGACATCAGTCGTCTGGCCGGGCTGAACGCCAGCGGCGTGATCTGCGAGATCATGAACGAGGATGGCTCCATGGCGCGGCTGCCCGACCTTGTGGCCTTCGCCCAGCGGCACGGTCTCAAGATCGGCACCATCTCCGATCTGATCTCCTATCGCCGCCGCAACGACAATCTCGTGCGGGTCTGCAAGGAAGAGGTGATCGAAAGCGAATTCGGGGGTCAGTGGCAGATGCGCGTCTACACCGACGAAACCCATGGTGACGAACATATCGTGCTGACCAAGGGCGATATCTCGGGTGATGCCCCGGTCCTGGTGCGCATGCACGCGATGGACCCGATGCTCGACGTGGTCGGCACCGGCCCCAAGGGGCGTGCGGATGAGTTCGGCGATGCCATGCGCACGGTCGCCGAAGAAGGGCGCGGCGTTGTCGTTTTGCTGCGCGACACCTCGATGAAGATGGATGCGGGCGACGAGGTCAGCCCCAGGACGCTGCGCCAATACGGGCTTGGCGCACAGATCCTGTCCTCGCTGGGGCTGTCGGATATCGTCCTGCTGACCAATTCGCCCAAGCCCAAGGTCGTCGGGCTGGAGGCCTACGGGCTGGAAATCGTCGGAACCCGCAAGATATCGGAGCTTGGCTAATGGCTGCCACATCGCATCATGGTCTCGACCTTCCGACCTTTGACGAGGCGCCGAAGCTGCTGATCGTCATCGCGCCCTATTACAAGGACATCGCCGACGATCTTCTGGCCGGCGCCCGCACCGAGATCGAGAAGGTCGGCGGAACCCATGAAACCGTCGAGGTGCCCGGTGCGCTCGAGATCGCGCCGGCCGTCGGCATCGCCGAGCGGATGAGCGATTTCGACGGCTACGTCGCGCTGGGTTGCGTCATCCGCGGCGAGACCACGCATTATGAGACCGTCTGCAACGACAGTTCGCGCGCCCTGCAATTGCTGGGGCTTCAGGGGCTGTGCATCGGCAACGGCATCCTGACGGTGGAAAACCATGGCCAGGCTGCGGTGCGCGCCGATCCCGAGGACCAGAACAAGGGCGGCGGGGCCGCCGGGGCGGCCTTGCACCTGATCGCGCTTGCCCGTAAGTGGGGCCGCGCCGAGACGGGGGTGGGCTTCACACGCGATATCCTCTTGGCCGGTTCCTCCGATCCAGACAGCACGGGCTGACATGATCCTGTCCAACAATCAGAAACGCCGGATGCGGTCCGCCGCGCGGCTCTACGCCGTGCAGGCGCTGTTCCAGATGGAAAGCAGCGGCCAGACTGTCGAGGGGATCACCCGTGAGTTCGAGGCCCATCGCTTTGGCGCAACCTACGAAGGTGTCGAGATGGCCGAGGGCGATCTGGACCTGTTCCGCGCGATCCTCGATGGGGCTATCAACCTGCAGGCCCGGATCGACCAAGCCACCGACCGTGCGCTTGTCGCCAAGTGGCCCATCGCGCGGATCGACCCCACCCTGCGCGCCCTGTTTCGCGCGGCGGGTGCCGAATTGACCGGCGAGGATGCCCCGCCAAGGGTCGTCATAACCGAATACGTTGACGTCGCGCGGGCCTTCTTCCCCGAGGGCGATGAGCCGAAGTTCGTCAATGCCGTGCTCGACCACATGGCCCGCGCGGCCTGGCCCGAGGCGTTCTGACCGCCTGTCGAAGGGCCGGCGTCACAAAACTGAATCCGACTCACCCCAATATCTCAGCTCGGATCATCGGCCTGTCCCGCGGTGATCCGGGGCCCGGCGACACCTGCCCGCTTCGTTCGGCCCGGGTCGGCCCCACCGGCCCCCTCCGAGTGCGCCCGGGTCCCCCGGCCCGGGCGCATTTTCGATGGACCTGGTGCAGGGGGCCGCCTACCGTCGCCGCGACCGCATAACCGAAGGGCAGCACATGGCGACGGGCACCAACATCCGCACTTATTTCGATGGCACCTGGCACGAGGGCGACATCCCGGTCATCAACGGGGCCGATCACGGCGCCTGGCTGGGGTCGAACGTCTTTGACGGGGCGCGGTTCGTGAATGGCCTGACGCCGGACCTCGACAAGCACTGCGCGCGGGTCAACCACTCGGCCGAGGCGCTGATGCTCGCTCCGCATGTCTCGACCCGTCAGATGGTCGAGATCATCCACGAGGGGCTTGCGGCCTATCCTCCGGGGGCGGCTGTCTATATCCGGCCCATGTACTGGGGCCGGGCCTGCGGCATGGCCGCCATCGTGCCGGGCGAGGGGACGCCGGGCTTTGCCATCTGCCTTGAAGAGATTCCAATGCCGCCGGCCGACCATACCATCGGTGTCACAACCACGCGGTTTCGCCGCCCGGTGCTTGAGGATGCAGTCGTCAACGCCAAGGCGGCCTGCCTCTATCCCAACAATGCCCGCATGCTGGCCGAGGCCCGCAGCCGGGGGTTTCAGAACGCCCTGGTCGCCGATGCCATGGGCAACCTGGCCGAAAGCGCCACCGCCAATGTCTTCCTCGTCAAGGATGGCGAGGTCTTCACCCCCATCCCCAACGGCACCTTCCTGGCCGGGATCACCCGTGCCCGCCATATCGCCAACCTGCGCGCCGACGGGCTCACGGTGCACGAAAGCGTGCTGACCTTCGAGGACGCGCGGCAGGCTGACGAGGTCTTCCTGTCGGGCAACATGCAGAAGGTGACCCCGGTGACGGCCTTCGATGACCGCCAATACCAGGTCGGCCCCGTCACCCGCCATGCGCGCGACCTCTACTGGGACTGGGCCGCCAGTGGTTGAAGACCTTGCGCCAACCCGCGGCCTCGGCCAAACTCAACCGGCTAAGGGAGAGCCACAATGCGCAAGTTCCTCGTAATCCTCGATGACAGCCGCGAATGCCTCAACGCCATGCGTTTTGCCGCCATGCGCGCGGCCAAGTCGGGCGGCGGGGTCGAGATCCTCTCGATCATCCCGCCGGACGAATTCAACCACTGGATCGGCGTGGGCGAGGTCATGCGCGCCGAGGCCCGCGAGCGTATCGAGGTGCATTTCGAGGTCTTCGCGAAGTGGATGCGTGACAAGCAGGGGCTGGACCCGGAACTGGTGATCCGCGAGGGTGAGGCGGTGGCCGAGATCCTGGACCAGGTCAAGGAGGACCCCGAGATCGGCGTGCTGGTCCTGGGGGCGGGCACTGACAAGAAGGGCCCCGGGCCGCTGGTCACGCAACTGACCAAGAGTGCCGGGTCGCTGCCGGTGCCCATCACCATCGTGCCGGGCGACATGTCCAAGGAACGCCTCGAAGCGATCACCTGAGCGGGCGGGTCGGACACGCGGCGCGACACAGGCCTGTGTCGCGACGAGCCTGTGACCACCGCCAGGCTATAAACCTTGGTTGGTAAATACTTTCAAGCATTGCTTGGTCAAATCCGGATGAACACTTCGTGACTGCACGCCCCCTTTTCGAGCCGCTGACAGGCGGCCACCTATTCGGCGAGCCGCAACGAAAGAGTGCGGTTGTTTCGAACTCCAATCCGCCCGCAACGGGCAGAAAGGACCTCAAGATGTTCACCAGAAAATGGCTCCCTGCCACCGCCGCTGCACTGATGACCACCGCTGGCGTGGTAACCGCCGACAGCTACTTCGGCGTCACCGGCGAGATGGAGGAAGGCACGACGCTGACGATCGACAATGTGACAGCCGAGAGCGCCGGAACGCTGGACGTCTATGACTATCACACCGGCGAGCGGGGTGAGCTTTTGGCGTCCGTGGACCTGAACGCGGGCGCCAATTCCGATGTACGCGTCGATCTGGATCAGGAACCGCGCAGCGACGTGATGGCCGTGGTCATGATTGACGGCGAGATGGCCGCCATGACCGAGATCGAGATCGAGGACGACGCCATGTAAGGGCGTGGGACCAGACAGGTCATGCGGGGCCGGTCCAGCGGGGCCGGCCCCTGTCTTTCGCACTCTGAAAGCGCCCTTGCGGGTCCAATCAGATTGGAACCGTTCTAAATCACCTTGACTTCGCGCGTGCAGGGTCGCATATCTGACGAACGCGATAAGGAATGGCCCCATGTTCATACAGACCGAATCCACACCTAACCCTGCCACCTTGAAGTTCCTGCCCGGGCAGGCCGTCCTGGACAATGGAACGGCCGATTTTCCCAGCCCCGAGGCCGCGGGGCCCAGCCCGCTGGCCCGCCGCATCTTTGCGGTCGAGGGTGTGACGGGCGTGTTCTTCGGCACGGATTTCGTGACCGTGACCAAGCAGGACGCGGTCGAATGGGACCATGTGAAGCCTGCCATCCTCGGCGCGATCATGCAACATTACCAGTCGGGTGCCCCGGTGATCGAGGGGGAACGCGCCGCCTCGGCCCATGCCGAGCACGAGGGCGAGGACGGCCAGATCGTCGACCAGATCAAGGATCTTCTGGACACCCGCGTGCGCCCCGCCGTGGCCCAGGATGGCGGCGACATCACCTTTCACGGCTTTGATCGCGGCATCGTTTATCTGCACATGCAGGGGGCCTGCGCGGGCTGTCCGTCTTCGACACTGACGCTGAAGATGGGCATCGAGAACCTGCTGCGCCACTACATTCCCGAGGTGATCGAAGTCCGGCCCATCGCGGCCTGATCCGAGCCGCGTATCATCGATGCAGGCCGCCCCGAACATTCTTGTCTTCGACACATCGGCGGCGCATTGCGCCGCCGCCTTGCTGTGCGGCGATGACATCACCGATCTGCGGATCGAAGAGATGGCGCGTGGGCAGGGCGAGCGGCTCATGGATCTGCTGGGTGCGGTGCTGGCCGACGCCGTCCTTGACTGGTCCGACCTGTCCGCGCTGGCCGTGGGCACTGGCCCCGGCAATTTCACCGGCATCCGCATTTCCGTCAGCGCCGCGCGTGGGCTTGCGCTGGGGCTGGGCATTCCGGCCATCGGGGTCACGACGCTGGAGGCGCTGGCCCGTGACAGGCCCCGACCTGTTGAGGTGGTGCTTCCGGCCCCGCGCGACCGCGTCTACCGCCAGCGTTTCGAGGCCACCCGGCCGCAGGCCGTGCGGCTGGAACCCGGCGCGGCAGACCCACCAGATTGGCCGGCCACGCTTGCAGCCATGGCGCGGATCGCGGCCTGCCGCCTTGCGCGCGGCGTCGCGATTGCCCGCCCGGCCCCCTGCTATGCGCGGCCCGCCGATGCCGCGCCGTCGCGTGATCCCGGGCCGGTGATCCTGTCATGACACCCGATCAGATGGCCGGCCTGATGGCCCGGGCCATGCCCGGCGCGCGCCTGTGGTCCGCGGCCGAGTTCGCCGCGCTTGTCGCGCGTCCCGGTGCGCTGGTTTTCGGGGACGGGCAGGCCTGCGTTATCGGGCAGGTCGTGGCCGATGAGGCCGAGATATTTCTGGTGCTCACCGACCCCGAACACCGGCGCCGGGGATTGGCCAGGGCCCGGCTGGCCGACTTCGAAGGCAGTGCGCGCGGGGCAGGGGCCGGCCGCGTCATCCTCGAGGTGGCCGCCGACAATGCCGCGGCGCTGGGACTTTACACCGCTCAGGGCTATCGCGCTTTCGCCGCGCGGTCGGGCTATTATCCCCGCCCTACGGGTGACGCGGTGGACGCCCTCATGCTTGAAAGGCGCCTCTGACCCTGGGTCAGGCCGTGCTCCGCGCTGCTGCGGCGCAAAAACCGGTTGACCGCCGCCCGCGCCCGTTGCCTAAATTGCGCATGACAGCGATTGGCTCGCTTCACTGCGGCGCAGGCCGTCCAGGCCGCGCCGGACAACGACAAACCGGGAGAGACACATGACCCTCATGACGAAATTCCTTGGCGCAAGCGCCGCGCTGGCCCTGTCGGCCGGTGCCGCCCTGGCCGAGCCTGCCCTGATCTTCGACCTCGGCGGGAAGTTCGACAAGTCCTTCAACGAATCTGCGCACAACGGTGCACAGCGCTGGGCCGAGGAAACCGGTGACTCCTACGACGAGTTCGAGATCCAGTCCGACGCGCAGCGCGAACAGGCGATCCGCCGGTTTGCCGAGAATGGCAACAACCCCATCGTCATGCCCGGCTTCTCCTGGGCGACCCCGCTGTCGGATATCGCGCCCGAGTATCCCGACACCAGTTTCGTGATCATCGACGGTGTGGTCGAAGCCGAGAACGTGCAATCGGTTCTATTTGCCGAGGAGCAGGGATCGTACCTGGTGGGCATGATGGCGGCCATGGCCTCGGAGACTGATACCGTCGGCTTCGTTGGCGGCATGGACATCCCGTTGATCCGCAACTTCGCCTGTGGCTATGCCCAGGGCGTCAAGGCTGTGGACCAGGACGCCGAGGTCATCGCCAACATGACCGGCACCACCCCCGCCGCCTGGAACGATCCGGTGAAGGGGTCCGAACTGACCCTAGCGCAGATCAGCCAGGGTGCCGACGTGGTCTATGCCGCCGCAGGCGGTACGGGCGTCGGTGTGCTTCAGACGGCAGCGGACGAGGACATCCTGTCCATCGGTGTCGACAGCAACCAGAACTACCTGCACCCCGGCCAGGTCCTGACCTCGATGCTCAAGCGCGTGGATAATGTGGTCTACCAGAGCTTCATGGCCGGCGACGACATCGAGACCGGCGAGATGAAGATCATGACGCTGGACAACGGCGGGGTGGGCTATGCGCTCGACGACAACAACGCCGAGCTGGTCACGGAAGATATGCAGGCAGCGGTCGACGAGGCCGCTGACCGGATCGCGGCGGGCGAGATCGAGGTTCACAACTACAATAGCAATGAAAGCTGCCCGGTTCTGAACTTCTGAAGGTTGGCCACGGGGTAGGATTGCCGGGGCCGCGCTGAGAGATCGGCGCGGCCCCGCGCGCTGGGGCCAGACAGCGCCCGGGGGAAGGAGTGTCATGACCGAGACCGCACCCGCCATCGAACTGAAGGGCATCTCGAAGTCCTTCGGCTCGGTGCAGGCGAACAAGGACATCTCGATCCGGGTGATGCCCGGCACGATTCACGGCATCATCGGCGAGAACGGCGCGGGCAAATCCACGCTGATGTCGATCCTCTACGGCTTTTACAAGGCCGATGCGGGCGAGATCTTCATCAATGGCCGGAAGACCGAGATCCCCGACAGCCAGGCCGCCATCCGCGCCGGGATCGGCATGGTGTTCCAGCACTTCAAGCTGGTGAAGGTTTTCACCGTGCTGGAAAATGTCGTGCTGGGTGCAGAGGAGGGCGAGATGCTGATGCCCTCGCTGGTCAAGGCGCGGGACGAATTGACCAACCTTGCCCGGGAATACGGTTTGAACGTGGACCCTGACGCGCTGATCGAGGAAATCGGCGTGGGCATGCAGCAACGGGTGGAGATCCTCAAGGCGCTCTACCGCCAGGCCGACATCCTGATCCTGGACGAGCCCACGGGCGTGCTGACCCCGGCCGAGGCCGATCAGCTGTTCCGGATTCTTGCCCGGCTCAAGGAAGAGGGCAAGACGATCATCCTGATCACGCACAAGCTGCGCGAGATCATGGAGATCACCGATACCGTCAGCGTCATGCGCCGCGGCGAGATGACCGCGACCGTCAAGACCGCAGAGACCGACCCGGCCCGACTGGCCGAACTGATGGTCGGCCGCAAGGTCCTGCTGCGCGTAGACAAGACCCCGGCAAAGCCGCGCGAGAGCATCGTGCAGGTGCGTGATTTGAACGTCACCGACAGCGCGGGCGTGCACCGGATCAAGGATGTCAGCTTTGATATCCGCGCCGGCGAGATTCTCGGAATCGCGGGGGTGGCCGGCAATGGCCAGTCGGAACTGCTCGAGGTTCTGGGCGGCTACGAGACGGCCACCGGCGAAGTCCGGGTCAACGGCAGCCCCATCGACCTGACCGGCGCGCAGTCCGACGGCCAGAGCCGCCGCGCCGATGGCATCGCCCATGTGCCCGAGGATCGCCAGAACGAGGGCCTGATTATGAACTTCCGGGCCTGGGAAAACATCGCCCTCGGCTATCATCACGACCCGACCTACCAGACGAACGCCCTGCTGATGGACAACCGCGTAATCCGTGCCGAGACCCAGGCCAAGATGGACAGGTTCGATGTGCGCCCGCCAGACCCGGACCTGGCCGCCAAGAGCTTTTCGGGCGGCAACCAGCAGAAACTGGTGCTGGCCCGCGAGATCGAGCGCAACCCCGACCTGTTGCTGGTCGGTCAGCCGACCCGTGGCGTAGACATCGGCGCCATCGAGTTCATCCACCAGCGTATCATCGAGCTGCGCGATGAGGGCAAGGCGATCCTGCTGGTCTCGGTCGAGCTGGACGAGATCCTGGGGCTGTCGGATCGCATTGCCGTCATCTTTGACGGGCGCATCATGGGCGAGCGCCTGCCCGATGCGACGGATGAAAAGGAACTGGGTCTGCTGATGGCCGGGATCACCGACACCGAGGGCGAGCATTCGGTCGCCGAGGTCGAGGCGCGTTTGGCCGGGGCCAGCGGCGCGGCGCGCAAGGAGGGCTGAGTATGACCGAACTTCCCCGCTGGGCGGACGTTGTCCTGGTGCCGCTGATCAACATCGCCCTGGCATTTATCGTTGCTGGCCTCGTGGTTCTGGCGATCGGGCAGAACCCCTTCGACATGATCTATTTCATGGTCAAGGGCGCCCTGGGCTCGACCAGCGGCATCGGCTACACGCTGTATTACACGACCAATTTCATCTTTACCGGGCTGGCCTTCGCCGTGGCCATGAACGCCAAGCTGTTCAACATCGGGGCCGAAGGGCAGGCGGCGCTGGGCGGCCTTGGCGCCGCGCTGGTGTTGCTGGCGGTGGACTGGCCGCACTGGACGCTGGCCTTGCCCGTCGCGGTGATCGGCGCCGCGGCCTTCGGCGCGGGCTGGGCGGCGATCCCGGCCTACCTGCAGGCCAAGCGCGGCAGCCATATCGTAATCACGACGATCATGTTCAATTTCATCGGAGCCGCGATCATCGGTTTCCTTCTGAACGGCGCGCTCAAGAAGCCGGGCCAGCAGGTGCCGGAGTCGCGCAGCTTCAGCGACGGTGCGAGTCTGCCGACCTTCCACGAGATGCTCCAGCCCTTCGGTATCGCCTTCAACAAGTCCGCCCCGGCCAACATCAGTTTCCTTCTGGCCATCGCGGCGGCGGTGCTCGTCTGGTTGCTGATCTGGCGGTCGCGCATCGGCTACGAGATCCGCGCCTTCGGCAATTCCCCCGGCGCCACGCGCTACGCCGGGATTTCGTCGGTGCGGGTGACGATCATCGCCATGCTGATCTCGGGCGCGCTGGCGGGCATGATGGCGATCAACGCGGTGATGGGCCAGCAGGAACGGCTGATCAAGGACTTCGTCGAGGGCGCGGGCTTTCTCGGGATCGCCGTCTCCCTGATGGGGCGCAACCATCCCTTCGGCATCGTTCTGGCGGCGTTCCTGTTCGGGATTCTGAACCAGGGCGGGTTCGAACTGATGTGGGAAATGCCGCAGATCAGCCGCGAGATGGTGCTGGTGATCCAGGCGCTCATCATCATCTTCACCGGGGCGCTGGTGAACATGACCCGTGATCCGATCGAACGCATTTTCCTGCGCCTTTACGCGAAGAGGTCCGACTGATGGATTTCCTGCAATTCCTCCTGACGCTCGATTCCACTCTGCGGCTGTCCACGGTCCTGCTGCTGGCCTGCCTGGCGGGGCTGTTTTCCGAACGCTCGGGCATCGTCGACATCGGGCTGGAGGGCAAGATGCTGATCTCGGCCTTCGTGGCCGCCGCCATCGCCTACGAAACTGGCTCGGTCTGGGTGGGGCTGGCCGCGGGCATGGCCGCCTCTCTGGTCTTCGCCATGATCCACGGCGTGGCGTCGATCCTGTATCGCGGGGACCAGATCATTTCCGGCGTGGCGCTCAACTTCCTCGCCTCGGGCCTGACGGTGGTGGTGGGCGATGCGATCTACGGGCAGGGCGGGCAGACCCCGGTGCTGGCAGGCGGCGCCCGCTTCGGCGAGATCACGCTGCCCCTCGCCGACGCGCTGAGCGGCGTGCCGGTGCTGGGGCCGATCTATTCCGAGCTGATCTCGGGGCACAAGCCGCTGGTCTACGTCGCCTTCCTGGCCGTGCCGCTGGTCTGGTGGGTGCTGTTCCGCACCCGATTCGGGTTGCGCCTGCGCGCGGTGGGCGAGAACCCGTCGTCGGTGGACACCGCCGGGATCTCGGTGGTGGGCATGCGGTTCAAGGCGCTGCTGATCACCGGGTTGCTCTGCGGGATCGCCGGGGCCTACCTGTCTACGTCGCAGGCCGCGGGCTTTGGCAAGGAGATGACCGCGGGGCGCGGCTACATCGCGCTGGCCGCCCTGATCTTTGCCAAGTGGCGCCCCATCCACGCCATGGGGGCCTGTCTTCTGTTCGGCCTGCTCGAGGCTGTCGCGAACCTCTATCCCGACATTGACGTCTTCGGTCTGTTCACCATTCCCGTGCAATTCACGCAGACGCTGCCCTACATCCTGACCGTCATCATCCTGGGCGGTTTCATTGGCCGGGCGATGCCGCCGGCCTCGATCGCGCAGCCCTATGTCAGGGAACGCTGAGGCCCTTGCCGCGACCATCCGCGAGGTCGCGGGCGATGCCCCGGTGCGGCTGGGGCTGATCCTGGGCTCGGGGCTTGGGCACTTGTCCGGCGCGGTCGATGGCGTCTCGATCCCCTATGACGAGCTTGAGGGCTTTCCCGCGGCGGGCGTCTCGGGCCATGTCCCGCAGCTGGTGATCGGCCAGCTGGAAGGCCAGCGCGTTGCCGTCTTCGGCGGCCGCGCGCACTACTACGAGACCGGCCGCGGCGACATCATGCGCCTGCCGCTCGAGGTGCTCAAGGCCCTGGGCGCCGAGGCCATGATCGCCACCAATGCCGCCGGGTCGCTGGACCCGGACATGCCCACGGGCGAGATCATGTGCCTGTCCGACCACATCAATTTCTCGGGCCTCAACCCGCTGATCGGCGAGCCGAGCGAGGCGCGCTTCGTTCCCATGACGGCAGCCTATGATCCCGACCTGCGCGTCGCTTTGCAAAATGCCGCGAAGGCGGGGGGCGTCAGGCTGCACGACGGCGTCTATGCCTGGTATTCTGGTCCCTCCTTCGAGACCCCGGCCGAGATCCGTGCGATTCGCGGCATGGGCGCCGACGCGGTGGGCATGTCCACTGTGCCCGAGGTGATCCTCGGCCGCTTCCTGGGCCTGCGCTGCGCTGCCATCTCGACCATCACCAACATGGCTGCCGGGATGAGCGACGAGGCGATCAGCCATGCCCATACCAAGGCCATGGCGCCGCTGGGGGCGGCCAAGCTGGAAAAGGTGTTGCGGGGGCTTCTGCGGGCGCTGTAGGGCGCGGTTTTTCCGACCTTTGAGTTGCGCTCGCCCCCGTGGCATGGCTATTTGGGATATGTTGATCTACCTCCCGATAGCCGAGGTCTCGGTGAACGCCTTTCTCCTTTTGGGACTGGGCGGAATGGTGGGTGTCCTTTCGGGCATGTTCGGCGTGGGCGGCGGCTTTCTGATGACGCCGCTACTGTTCTTCATCGGCATCCCCCCGGCGGTGGCCGTGGCGACCGAGGCCAATCAGATCGTCGCCTCGTCCTTCTCCGGCGTGTTGGCGCACCTGCGGCGCAAGACCGTGGACCTGAAGATGGGCACCGTGCTCCTTGTGGGTGGTCTGGTGGGGGCTGCGCTGGGCGTGCTGCTGTTCAACTATCTCAAGGCGCAGGGCCAGGTCGATTTGCTGGTGCGGCTGTCCTATGTGGTCTTCCTGGGCGTGGTCGGCGGGCTGATGTTCCTCGAAAGCCTGCGCGCGCTGCTGCGCACCCGCAGTGCCGGGGGCGTCTCGCGGGGCGAACGGCGGCGCCACACCTGGATCCACAACCTGCCCTTCAAGATGAAGTTCCGGGTCTCGGGGCTTTATATCTCGGTGATCCCGCCGCTGATCGTGGGGGTCTTCGTGGGCGTCCTGGCGGCCATCATGGGGGTGGGGGGCGGCTTTATCATGGTGCCCGCGATGATCTACCTGTTGGGGATGCCGACCAAGGTGGTTGTCGGAACCTCGCTGTTCCAGATCATCTTCGTGACCGCCTTCACCACCCTGCTGCATGCCACCACGAATTTCACGGTGGATATCGTGCTGGCGGTGCTGCTGCTGGTCGGCGGGGTGATCGGTGCGCAGATCGGCACCCGGATCGGTACGCGCATGAAGGCCGAGCAATTGCGCATCCTGCTGGCGGCCATGGTTCTTGTGGTCTGCGGCAAGCTCGCGCTCGATCTGCTGCTGACTCCCTCGGAAATCTATTCGCTCGGCTCGTCGGGGGGAGGGCACTGATGCTGCGCTGGCTGGTCCTGTTCGTGGTTCTGGCCGCGCCGCTGCGGGCGGAAGAGGTGGTGCTGGGGCTGTCGCGTGACGAGGTGGCGATCACCGCCACCTTCGACGGGTCCGAAATCCTTGTCTTCGGCGCCATCAAGCGCGAGGCGCCGATTCCCGACCAGACCGAACTGGAGGTCATCATGACCCTGGCCGGCCCTTCGGAACGCGTCACTGTGCGCCGCAAGGACCGGGTCGCGGGCATCTGGGCCAATGTCGATGCCGTCGAGGTGGACGCGGCCCCGTCCTTCTACGCGGTGCTCAGTTCCGCGCCGCTGGATGCGGCCCTGCGCGAGGTGGAGGACCTGCGCTACGATATCAGCATGCCGCGCGCCATCCGGTCCGTCGGTGCCCCAATGACGGTAGCGGATGCCACGGCCTTCACCGACGCGCTCATTCGCATCCGCGAACGTGCGGGTCTTTACCAGGTGCTGGAGGCCGCCGTGGATCTGGAGGAGGACACACTCTTTCGCGGGCAGGTCACGCTGCCCGCGAACCTGACCGAAGGTCCCTACCGGACACGTATCTTCCTGACCCGCGACGGCACGGTCGTGGATGTCTACGAGAGCACCATCGCGGTCAACAAGGTGGGGTTGGAACGCTGGCTCTACGAGATGTCGCGCAACCAACCGCTACTTTACGGGTTGATGTCACTGGCCATCGCCATCGCCGCGGGCTGGAGCGCCTCGACAGCCTTCCGGATGTTGCAGCGGTAGGACCGACACCGCGGTCACGGCGTCTCGGCGTCCAGTTCAAACGGCGTTGCTGGGGCCTCCAGATCGTTGGTGGTCAGGGGCGCGTCGGGACGGGCCAGCCGATTGCGCACCACCCAGTGCAGGCGCTCCTCGGCGCGGGTGATGGCGACATAGGCAAGCCGTTTCCACAGCGGCTGGCCGGCCTCGACGCGGCCCATGCGGCTGGCCACCTCGATGTCGGGGGCAAAAACCTGCACGGCGGGCCACTGCGATCCTTGCGCCTTGTGGATGGTCACCGCCGCCCCGTGCAGGAAGGTGGCCCCCATGCGGGCGGCGAAGGGGATGAAGGGTTCCTCATCGGCGACCTGGCTTTCGATCTTGACGATCGAGGCGGCGCTGACCTGCGGGTCCTCGGCGCCGATGACGTGCAGGCGGCTGAACCCCGGCTTGCGCCCCGGCCCCTTGTAGATCACCTGCGCGCCCTTGATCAGGCCGCGCGCCTCCAGGTCGAGCCGTTTCTTGCGATGTTTCAGCGGCAGTTCGATGCCGTCGCAGATCAGCGGTTCGCCGGGCAGCAGCGAATCCTCGGGGGCGCCATGAGCGGCACGAAAGGCGTGGATCAGCCGGATGCGCGTCGCGTTGCGCCAGACCAGCACCGGAGAGCGGGCCATCAGGTCGGATTCGACCCGCTGGGCCAGAACCACGCGGTCGTCGCGCGCCGCGATTTCCTCGACCATGCGCTCGAAGCCGTAGAAATCCAGCATCGGGTCGGCCAGCGCGTGGGCCAGGTCCAGGATCGGGTTGTCCGCCGTCTGTCTGTGGATGCGGTGAAGCGCGCGCTTGCCCTTGTCCGGCAGCCCGTCGAAGACCATGCCCCCGCCTTCTGATTTCACGGGGGGCAGCTGGGCCGGATCCCCGAAGAGGATCAGGGTGGGAAAGATCTCTTGCAGGTCCTCCAGTTGCCGGGCGTCCAGCATCGAGCTTTCGTCGACGAAGCCGATATCGAGCGGGTCGTCGCGCCGCTTCCAGCCGGTGATGAAATCCGAGCCGCGCAGCCCGGCGGCAGCCAGTGCGGCGGGCACGGAGTTGTGCCCCTGGTAGGACTCCCAGGCGCGATCCAGCGCCGTGTCCGACAGCCCCTCGATCTCGGGGCGATCGCCCTCGCCGGCCAGCCAGGCGGCGACCTTTTCGTATTCCGGGTCATAGACCGGGGTATAGAGGATACGGTGAATCGTGGTGGCGGGCACGCCGCGATTGCGCAGCACGCTGGCGGCCTTGTTGGTGGGGGCCAGAATGGCCAGCGTGCGCTGATCCTTGCGCCGGCGGCCTTCCCAGTCGCCCGAAACCACGCGCACCCCGGCCTGCTTCAGGTTGCTGTAGAGGCTGGCCAGCAGCATGGTCTTGCCGCTGCCCGCCTTGCCCAGAACCGCCAGCATGCGCCCCGCGTCGCCCTCACGCGGCGGGGTCGTCTTGCCCGCCGTGAGGTCCACGCCTGCCGTGCGCAGCGCGCCGGAGATCGCATCCCAGGCCTCGGCCTGGTCGTCCGAAAATGTAAGGGCATCGCGCGACATGGCGCGACACTAGGCAGGCGGCCGGGGAATGCCAAGCCGTTGGCCGCGGGGCCACGGCAAATCGCCGCCGCCGCCAGCAGCGGCACTGGACAGGTGTCCGCGTGATGTTACGTTGTTTCACGAAAGGAGGTCTGTCATGCAAAAGCACAAGACGCCCGACCTGATCAAACTCTACATCAAAAGTTGCGCCATCGGCTTTGGTGCCTCGGCCGTGTTCGTCAGCCTGTTGCTGGCCTTCGATGTTGTGGGCCTTCGCGGGCTTGTCACAGGGTCCTCGATGGGCATCGTCGCGGTGCTGATGATGTGGATCTTCAACGGCATCGTCTTTGCCGGGGTCCAGTTCGGGATCTCGATCATGTCGATGGCCGATGATGACGACGACGACCAGGGCGGTCGGCCCCTGCCGGTCCGTCTGGCCGAGCCGATCCCGGTCCGCAGCACGGACCAGCGCGGTTGAACCCTGCCCATCCCCATGACGCCACGGGGGCACCATGTCCGACCCGATGAACCGGATGCCGAATGACCTGCTTGAACAGCTGCGCGAGAACCGCGGGCGCGTGTTCTGGCTGGGGATTGTCCTTTGCGTCATCGGCGCGCTGATGGTCGTCTTCCCGGTCATCGGCTCCATCGTCACGAAGGTGATGATCGGTTGGGCGATCCTCGTGGCCGGGGCAGTGACGCTCTGGCAAGCCTTCCAGGCGCGCAGCTGGAACGCCGCACTCTGGGCCGGGCTTGTGGCAGTGCTGCACCTGGCGCTGGGGGTCTACCTGGCTTTCTTTCCGATGACGGGCCTCGTTGGGCTGACAGTGCTGCTGGCCGTGCTTTTCTCGATCCAAGGGGTCATTGAGCTGCGCATGGGGCTGACCCACCGCGCGGCGCGCGGCTGGGTCTGGATGGTGCTGTCCGGAGTGGCCTCGCTCGTGTTGGCCCTGCTGTTGGTCATCGGCCTGCCCGGCACTGCCATGTGGGCCCTGGGCCTGCTTGTGGGGCTGAATTTCCTGACCAGCGGAATCGGGTTCGCGGCGCTGTCGCGCTCTGTCTGATCCGAGTCGCGATGGGTGAAGGTGGCGGGCACCGCAACGACCGTATGGGTGTGCGATTCCCGAGGACCTGTGTGAACAGGTGGGCGCCAGGTAATCAGACCACGGCCTGAACAGAGCCAGCTCCCTCGGATTTGAGTAAGGTCACTGGAACGAACCCGTATAACGCGAAGCGCAGTAACCCGCCGCTACATCAGATAGGGCGCGCTGGTCCGGCCGACAAGGGGCGAGCCCGCGTCGGCGCGTCAAAGTGCGGCACCGGGGTCGCGGACAGGATGTTTGGAGTCCCGCATTTCGGACAGGCGGGGGCCGATCGGGCTTGCATCGTGTTCATGGATTGTTCATCTTCGCCCCATGCCCGAGGAGCGACCTGTCAGTGTCATGATGCCCGGCCAGTTGCTGGCCCGCGGGGTGTGCCGCCATTTGCGACAGGCGCAGGGTTTTGCCTGCCTGGAGGAACTGGTGCCCACGCGGGGCCTGCGCGTCGATGTGATGGCGCTGGGCGCGGCGGGCGAGGTCTGGGTGGTCGAATGCAAATCCTCGCGCGCGGACTTCCTGTCGGACAGGAAGTGGACCGGCTATCTGGATTGGTGCGACCGGTTCTTCTGGGCGGTCGATGCCGATTTCCCGATCGATATCTTGCCCGACGAGACCGGCCTGATCGTGGCCGATGCCTACGATGCCGAGATCGTTCGCATGGGACCCGAGGCGCCGCTGGCCGGGGCCCGCCGCAAGGTCGTGACCCGGACATTCGCGCGCCACGCCGCGCTGCGCTTGCAGGGCCTGCGCGATCCGGGTGGGCAGGATCGGCCGGGGTAGTCAGGACCTGAGGAACCCGACGATTTCGCAGGTGCGGTCGAGGATCGGCGCGGCGATGGCGCGGGCCTTCTCGGCGCCTTCGGCCAGGGTGCGGTCGATCTCGGCAGGGTCATCGAGCAGGCGCTTCATCTCGTCCGACACGGGCGCCAGTTTCGAGACCGCAAGCTCGGCGAGCGCTGGCTTGAACAGGCCCCAGCCCGCACCCGCATACTCCGCGATGACCGCCTCGGCGGTTTGGTCCGTCAGGCCCGCGTAGATGTCGACAAGGTTCTTGGCCTCGGGCCGGCCGACAAGACCCTCCACGGTTTCGGGCAGCGGTTGGGGGTCGGTCTTGGCCTTCTTGAACTTCTTCGCGAGCGTGTTCGCGTCATCGAGCATGTTGATCCGCTCCATGTCGCTGTCACCCGATTTGGACATTTTCTTTGATCCGTCGCGCAGGTTCATGACGCGGGTGCCCGGCCCCTCGATCACCGGCTGTGTGAGGGGGAAGAAGTCCACCGCGTAGTCGTGGTTGAACTTGGCGGCGATGTCGCGGGTCAGTTCCACGTGCTGTTTCTGATCCTCGCCCACGGGCACATGGGTGCCATGGTACAGCAGGATATCGGCGGCCATGAGCGACGGGTAGGCATAGAGCCCGAGCGAGGCCTTTTCCGAATTGGCGCCCGCCTTGTCCTTGAACTGGGTCATGCGGTTCATCCAGCCGACACGGGCCACGCAGTTGAAAACCCAGGCCAGTTCGGCGTGCTGGTGCACCCGGGACTGGTTGAACAGGATCGAGCGGGCCGGATCAATCCCCGCGGCCAGAAGTCCCGCGGCGATCTCGCGCGTGCCCTGGCGCAGCGCGGCGGGGTCCTGCCAGACGGTCACCGCGTGCATGTCCACGGCGCAATAGATGTTCTCGCTCGCCTCGTCCTGCATGGCGACCCAGCGCTTGATCGCGCCGAGGTAGTTGCCAAGGGTCAGCCCGCCCGAGGGCTTGATCCCGGAAAAGACGCGCGGGGTGAACTGGACATCTGTCATGGTTGGGTCGCCATATGCGTTGCGGGGGGCTGGAAATGCGGGTCGCACTCGCTTACCCATGCGGGCAAGTCCCGTCAACCGAAGGACAGCCGAGCAGTGGACAACCAGAGCCCTTTCAACGCCATCCCCCCGGTGCCCCTGGCGCTGGTGCTGATCATCGCCGGTGTCGAGCTTGTCCTTTCGTCCGGCGCGGCCGGTTTTGTCGGCGGCCCCGCGGCCATCGGCTGGCGTGCAGGCGCGATGCAGGACTATGCCTTCGCCCCGGCGGTGCTGGATCAGGTGATGGTCCAGGGCAACCTGTCGCTCGACATGTTGATGCGGCCGGTCAGCTACATCTTCCTGCACAGTTCCTTCACGCATACGCTCTGGGCCTGTGTGCTGCTGCTGGCGCTGGGCAAGTTCGTCGGTGACGCCTATCGCCCGGTGCCCTTCGCGCTTCTGTTTTTCGGGTCGGCCATTGTCGGCGCGCTGATCTACGGGCTGGCCAGCCCGCGCAACATGGGATTGATCGGGGCTTACCCGGGCATCTACGGGCTTATCGGGGCCTATACCTACATGATGTGGCTGACCCTGGGGCGGCTGGGCGAGAACCAGTATCGCGCCTTCACGCTGATCGGTATCCTCATGGGGCTGATGCTGATCTGGTCCATGCTGTTCGGGCCGACGCCCTGGTGGATCGCAGAGCTTTCGGGCTTTGTCACCGGGCTGCTGCTGGCGCCCATGGTCGCCCCCGGCGGCTGGCGGCGGTTTCTTGAACGGGTGCGCCAGCGTTAGCCGCGCCGCATCGCCGCCTTGAACTCACCCAGTCGGAAGGCCTCCAACAGCTGGCCGATCCCGAAATAGCCCGCGATGCCGGTCCCGATGATCAGGGCGAGGGCCGCATAGCGCAGCATCGGCACGCCCAACCAGGGCCCGACCATCAGGACCGCGCCCCAAAGCAGCCCCCCCATCAGAAGCGCGGCCAGCACGATGCGCCACAGCCGCCGCTTGAACCGCGCGTCCAGACCCGCGGCATCTCCCATGCCCCGGCTGCCGCGCCACAGCAGCCAGACCATGGCCCAGCCCGCCAGCGTGGTTCCGAAGGCGGCGGCGATATAGCCGATGACAGGGGCCAGCCCGATGGCGACCACGGCATTCACCACCATCGAGACGAGGGCGTAGTTGAAGGGCCGCCGCGTATCCTCGCGCGCGAAGTACAGCGGTTGCAGGGTCTTCTGCATAACGAAGGCGGGCAGGCCCAGCCCGTAGACTGCGACCGCCAGCGCCGTGGCGGCGGTGTCATCCGAGGCGAAGGCGCCGCGTTCGAACAGCACACTGACCAGTGGCACCGGGATCACCACGAGCGCGACGGCCGCCGGGACGGTGAGCGCCAGCGAAAACTCGGCCGCGCGGTTGAAGGCATGGGCGCCGCCCTCGGTGTCGCCCGCGCGCAACCGGCGCGAAAGGTCGGGCAGCAGCACGACGCCCACGGCGATGCCGACCACGCCCAGCGGCAGTTGATAGAGACGGTCCGCGTAGGACAGCCAGGCGATCGCGCCCTCGAAGAAGCTTGCCACCTGCCGCCCGATCAGCAGGTTCACCTGCACCACCCCACCGGCCAGCGCGGCCGGGGCGGCAATCACGGCAAGGCGCTTGAGTTCCGGGGTCAGGCGCGGGCGGCGCGGCGTCAGGTGGTATCCGGCGCGTTTCGCCGCCCCCCAGACCAGCGCAAGTTGCGCCATCCCGGCCAGCGGAACGGTCCAGACCAGGGCATCGCCCACGTTCCAGCCCACTTGCACCGCCAAGGTCATCGCCCCGATGAACAGCATGTTGAGCAGGACCGGGGCGGCGGCGGCGGCCACGAAGCGGCCCACTGCGTTGAGCACGCCCGACAAAAGTGCGGCCAGTGAGATGAACAGGATGTAGGGAAAGGCGATCCGGCCATAGAGCACGGCCAGGTCGAAGCGCGCGTCCCCGATGAAACCGCCCGCCATGGCGACGACCAGCCAGGGCATCGCCAGGATGGCCAGCGCGCTGAAGACGATCAGGAGCGTGGCCAGCCCCGCGAAGGCATCCCGGGCAAAGCCCAGGGCGTCGTCGCCGCCCTCGACCTTCTTGGAGAAAATGGGCACGAAGGCCATGTTGAAGGCGCCCTCGGCGAAGAAGCGGCGGAACATGTTGGGCAGGGCAAAGGCGATCAGGAAGGCCTCGGCCACCGGACCCGTCCCCAGGAAGGCCGCGATCAGGATGTCGCGCACGAATCCCAGGATGCGGCTCAGCAGGGTCCAGACGCCGACGGTCAGAAAGCCGGATACAAGGCGGATGGGTTTCAACGGAGACAGTCCTTCGGCGGCGGTGGCTGGTCTTGCCTTCCCACGCTCTCGTGGGCCGGCGCAAGCGCGGCGGGTGTCTTTTTCCCCCCACCGTTGCCGCGCTGCGGCCGACACATGAGGCGCGCGACCCGGTGGCCCCCTCAGGAGCGCGCGCGTTCCGACCCCTTGGCGATCGCCTCGCGCAGTTTCTTTTCCAGCGCGCGGCGCTTGGTTTCGGAGTGGAACTTCAGCCCGAACATGTCCTTGACGTAGAAGGCATCCACGACCTGCTCGCCGTAGGTGGCGATGACCGCGCTGGAAATATAGACGTTCTGCGCGGCCAGCGTGCGCGTCAGATCGTACAGCAGGCCGGGTCGGTCGCGGGTGTCCACCTCGATGATCGTGTAGATCTCGGACCCTTCGTTGTCGAAGGTGATCGAGGTGGGCACGCGAAAGGCCTTTTCGCGCTTTTTCATCTTGTCGCGGTCGGCCAGCGCCTCGCTGGGGACGACCTCGCCCTTGAGTGTGCGCTCGATCATGGAGCGCAGGCGCGGCAGGCGGTCCTCGTCGTAGGGGTGGCCCTCGGCGTCCTGGATCCAGAAGGCAGCGGTGGCGAAACCATCCTTGGTGGTGAAGGTGCGCGCGTCCACCACGTTGGCTCCGACAAGCGAAAGCGCCCCGCACATGCGGCTGAAGATGCCAGGGTGATCGGCCATGGCAAAGCAGGCGCGGGTGGCGTCGCGGTCGGCGTCCGGGGTGAGGCGGATGCGGATCTGGTCGGTCTCGATGTCGTGCAGAAGCTCGGCGAAATCGCTATGCGCGGTGACATGCAGCCCCTGCCAGTAGGGCGGGTAATGCCGGGCCAGTTCGCGCCGGATCGCCTTGTCCGACCAGCCCGTGAGCGCCGCGCGCAGGTTCTTGCGCGCCTCCGAGCCGCGTTCCTCGCGGTTGAGCGCCTCCATGCCGTCCTGCAGCGCCGTCCGGGTCTGGCGGTAGAGCGCGCGCAGCAGCGCCGCCTTCCAGTTGTTCCAGGTGCCCGGGCCGACGCCGCGAATGTCGCAGACCGTCAGCACACAGAGCAGGTCAAGCCGCTCCTGGGTTTTCACCGCCTTGGCGAAATCGCGCACCGTGCGCGGATCGGCGATGTCGCGTTTCTGGGCCATGTCGGACATCAGCAGGTGATACCGCACCAGCCATTCCACCGTGGCGCTTTCCCTTTTGGACAGCCCCAGCCGCGGGGCCACCCGGCGGGCGATCCGGGCACCAAGAACCGAATGATCCTCGTCGCGGCCCTTTCCGATGTCGTGCAGCAAAAGCGCCACGTAAAGCACCCGCCGGTTGATGCCGCCCCGGATGATGTCGGTGGAGACGGGCAGTTCCTCGTCCAGCTCTTCGCGCTCGATCCGGGCCAGATGGCTGATGCACTGGATGGTGTGTTCGTCCACCGTGTAGGCGTGATACATGTTGAACTGCATCATGGCGACGATGGGTTCGAACTCGGGTATGAAACTGCCCAGAAGGCCGATTTCGTTCATCCGGCGCAGGGCGCGTTCGGGGTTGCCCTGCTTGAGCATCAGATCGAGGAAGATGCGCTTGGCCTCGGGGGCCGCGCGCATGTCTTCGTCGATGCAGTCCAGGTTGGCCTTGATCAGGCGCAGGGCATCCGGGTGCAGCAAGGTGCCGGTGCGCAGCGCCTCCTCGAAGATGCGCAGCAGGTTCAGCTTGTCGGCAAGAAAGGCCTCGGGGTCGGCCACGGTCAGCCGGTTCTGCTTGATCGCGTAGGGCGGCCTGGCCCGGCGGCGACGCTTGAGCAGGCGTTGCAGCATGGGCTCGGTCTTGAGGTGCGCGGCCTCCTGCGCGGTCAGGAAGATGCGCGTCAACTCGCCCACCTCGGTGGCCTGGCGGAAGTAATCCTGCATGAAAACCTCGACCGCGCGGCGGGCCCGCGTGTCGCGATACCCCATGGCCGCGGCGACCTCGACCTGCATGTCGAAGGTCAACTGGTCCGTGGCCCGCCCGGACAGCAGGTGGATGTGACAGCGTACGGCCCAGAGAAACGCGTGCGCAGCGCGGAAACTGTCGTATTCCTCCTGGGTGAAGACCCCGTGGCGGACCAGTTCCCAGGCGTCGTGGACGCCGTGGATATACTTGCCGATCCAGTAGAGCGATTGAAGGTCGCGTAGGCCCCCCTTGCCCTCTTTCACGTTGGGCTCGACCATGTAGCGCTGGCCGCCCTGCTTGCGGTGGCGGGCGTCGCGTTCCTCCAGCTTGGCCTCGATGAACTCGGGGACGGTGTCGGCGAAAAGCTCGTTCTGCAGCTTTTCGGACAGTAGGTCGGACAATTCGGCATCGCCGGCGATGTAGCGGCGCTCGACAAGCGAGGTCCGAATGGTGAAGTCTTCTCGTGCCAGGCGCAGGCAGTCCTTGACCGTTCGGCTGGCGTGGCCGACCTTCATCTTCAGGTCCCAAAGAACGTAGAGCATGGACTCGATGACCGTCTCGGCCCAGGGCGTGAGCTTGTAGGGGGCCAGAAACAGCAGGTCGACATCCGAATAGGGGGCCATTTCTCCACGCCCGTACCCGCCCACCGCGACCAGGCATAGCCGTTCCTGGGCGGTCGGCGCGGGGGCGGGGTGCAGCACCTCGCAGGCGAGATCGAAGGTGGCCCCGACCAGTTGATCCGTCAGCCAGGCATAGGCGCGAGTGGTGGGGCTGGCGGCAAAGGGATTGGCCCGGAACGCCGCGGCGATCGCCGCGCGCCCCTGGGCCTGGGCGTCGCGCAGAACAGCTACGGCCGCCTTTCGGCGTTCCATGGCATCGCTGCCGGCCGCCTCCACTGCCGCGCGCAGCCGCTGGCGCAGGACCGCTGGATCGACGATCTCGGCGGCCGGTCGGACCAGGGTGTCGGACAGCGCGGCGGGCGCTGCGGCGTCAGGAGCCGCCGATGCCGAAACGGTTTGGAGCTGG
This sequence comes from Roseovarius halophilus (ex Wu et al. 2025), assembly GCF_047086965.1. NCBI lineage: Bacteria > Pseudomonadati > Pseudomonadota > Alphaproteobacteria > Rhodobacterales > Roseobacteraceae > Roseovarius > Roseovarius halophilus (ex Wu et al. 2025). Next base: position 51,778 of record NZ_JBKOTX010000016.1, read on the forward strand.
GTCAACGACCACCACCTGATTGTCCTGGATGCGGGCCACGGCCAGGGCGCGCTCATTCGTGCCGTTGGGGTTCAGCCGGAAGATGCCAGTGGCCCCGACAAACCCCGAGCGCCGCGTCAAGCTGCTCGCGGTCAGCGCCTCGGGGTCACCACTGGCCACCAGCGATCCGATGGCGGCGATCCCGTCATGCGCCAGCGCGCCCAGCCGGTGCGGCCGAGAACCGTAGGCGTCTGCATAGCGTTGCTCGAATTGCGCAGCGAGGCTGGCATCGGGCCGCGCGAAATAGCCGTTCTGGAGCGGTGGCAGCGTCGCGGCCTGGCCGGTCACGCCCCAGTCGGTCAGCCCGATGAAGGGTGTCTCGGCGGGGTCTATTCCCCGATCCACCATCGAGGTTGCCATGAGCGACAGCCCGCCCTGGACCGTATCGGTCACGAAGACCGCCCCGGCGCCGGAGCCCCGCACGGCGTTCGCGATTTCCGGGGCCGCCTCGAAGATGCCGGACTGCGAGAAGGTATAGGACTGGACCGTGCTCACCGTGCCGCCGCTGGCCCGCACCGAGCTGGCGATGGCATCGCGCCCGGTCTGCCCGGCGATGTCGTCCTGGTGGACAACGGCGTAGTCACTTATACCGTCGCGCATGGTGTGGCTTACCAGCCGTTGGGCGGTATTGGCAAAGGTGCGGCCCAGGATAAAGGTGTTGGACCCGGTGGTCTCGGTAACCACCGGGTTGTTGGAAAAGGCCAGCACGTTCACGTTGGCCCCGGCCACGGCGTTGCCTGCGGAAATCGCGCTCTGGGCATCCAGCGGGCCAAGGATGATGCTGGCCCCGTCACGCACGGCGCGATTGGCCATGGCCGCCGCCGTTTCCGGGTCGCGGTTGGTGGTGTAGACGTTCAGGTCGACCCGTGCGCCATCCAGTTCCGAGATCGCCATGCGGGCGGAACTCTCGAGGCTGGACGAGATGCGCGCCATCTCGCTGCTGTCGCCGCCGGGCACCAGCATGGCCACCTGCACCGTCGCGCCGGGGTCGATCCTCTGGCCGCCGCCAGGTCCCGAGGCCGGCATGGTCGGCACGTCACAGGCGGCCAGCCAGGCCAAGGATACCAGGGCGGTCAGCCGCGCGGCCAGGCGGCGTGGAAAGAGGGGCGCGGGCGTGCTAGGGGCAGCCATGGACAGATACTCCTTTGCATTCGGCGACGCGCGGGCGGTCGCGGAGCGGCAACTTCAGACTTGCATCATACGGACCACGCCGAAAGTTTCGAGTCATGAATCACCGTGAAATTGCCCTGGACGCCGGTCTGTACCTCGTCTCCACACCCATCGGGAACGCGCGCGACATCACGCTTCGGGCGCTCGATGTGCTGGCCTGCGCCGGGTTGATCGCGGCCGAGGACACGCGCACCGCGCGAAAACTCATGGAAATCCATGGGCTTGAAACGCGCAGCCGGACCATGCTGGCCTATCACGACCACTCCGGGGTCGGGGCGCGGGACAAGGTTGTCGCGGCGATCGCGGCCGGGCAGGCTGTCGCCTATGTCTCGGAGGCGGGCACGCCGCTTCTTGCCGATCCGGGGTTCCAGCTGGCTCGCGCGGTGCGTGCGGCCGGGCATCCCGTGCTGGCGGTGCCGGGGGCCTCGGCGCTGCTGGCCGCGGTGGC
>NZ_JBKOTX010000017.1:0-53387 GCF_047086965.1 Roseovarius halophilus (ex Wu et al. 2025)
GCCTGACGGCCTGACAAACCCCGCCTGAACCGAAACGGGGGTCTGACCCCATTTCGCTTCGCGCAGCAGACCCATTTCGCTTTCGGGCCAGAGCCGTTTTGTTTCGTGGACCTCTGGTTCGCGCATCAAGCCTTCCCAAGGACACCGCCATGGACGTCACCGACCTGCCGCTCGAGCAGATCATCCCCTACGCGCGCAACCCGCGGAACAACGCCGAGGCCATCGCAACGGTCGCGGCCTCGATCCAGGAGTTTGGCTGGCGCCAGCCGATCGTCGTGGACGAGGCGATGGTTGTGCTGGCAGACATGCTTTCGTTTTAATTTAAATCTCTGAGAACTCTGGTGCTTGAAGTGTAAACAGGCAGTCTTAATATGAGACTAGTTAATATGAGACTAGGCAGTAGTTCTGAGAGCAAAAAGCGACGATCAGGTTAGCGCCCTGGCGCTGCCGTCGAGCCATTACAGGAACGAGTTTCGGTAACCTCTCAGCTGCGTTTTTGGGGTGCTAATAATGACGGATCGAAGAAAGGATATGGGGTCTTTTGGGAGGCTTAATTGGATTTTGTGGCTGTTTGTCGTGGAGGTGGTAGGCGGAGCCGCTACTGAGGTCTCTGGGCAGTCGTCAAACAGCGCCGACCTGGAGCAGAGATTGCTTGCGGTAGAGAGGGGAGTTGCCCAGGGCCGGATCATCGCCAAGCACGAGGCTCTGCTTGCCGCAGAGATGTCAGGACGTATCAGGTCATTGAACGTAGCCGAAGGGAACGCGTTTCAGCATGGAGATGCCCTGGCCGAACTGAATTGTGATGTCGAGCGGGCACGACTTGAAAAAGTACATACCAGCCTGGAAGAGGCGGTGAAGATCCGCCAAACAAATGAGCGGCTCGCAGAGTTGCGTTCGGTGGGTGATCTGGAGCTGACACTTTCGCAGGTGAAAGAGCGGACGGTCGAGGCCGATGTCGAGGTGGCCGCCGCTCAGGTCCAGCGATGTATTGTCCGCGCACCCTTCGATGGTGTCGTGGCGCGTGTTCGCAAGCGAGAGGCCGAGTATATCCGCGTCGGTGAGCCGCTGCTCGATGTGATCGATCCAACTGCACTAGAGGTCGAATTCCTTGTGCCATCGGACTGGCTCGCGTGGCTCGACCGGAATGAGCCATTCAAGCTGCATCTCAATGAATTACCTCTGCAGCTGTCGGGCGAGGTTCACCAGATCGGTGTGCGTGTGGACCCCGTCAGCCGCACGGTCAGACTCAAGGGTCAGCTAACTGATGAGCTGGGCGGCGTTGTGCCTGGCATGAGCGGTGATGTGCGCTTTGAGGCAGCGCAATGACAGATCGTAAGCGCTCCTCGCATGCCAGCTTGATTTGGCGTCCGGCACCGCTGGCGCTAGAGCCGCGGCTGATATTTGATGGCGCGTTCGTGCCAACGCTCGATGGCATTGATGACGAGCCTACCAATCCGGTCGACCCGCGGCGTGATACGCGCTCTGCGGATGAGGGCAAGCCCAAGCAAGAGAAACGCACACCGCGGCTGCGCTCAAGCGCGCTTGAGGTGGAGACGGCAACCGAGCCGACCGATCAGTCCTCGAGCACAGAGGCAGCCGGCGAGCGGGTTTTGGTTGTCAGTGGCTATCTGCCCAATCTACCCGAGCTGCAGTCCGCGCTTGGCGATGTTGCCCGTATTCATGTCCTTGAGGGTAGCGGCGATGCGTTGGCCGAGATCGACGCTATTTTGTCTGACTACGATCAGGTCTCTGAGCTACATGTGGTGACGCACGGGCGGGCCGGTGCCTTGGTGGTCGGCGATGAGGTGATCGACCGTGAGCGATTAGCTGAGCGCACGGCCGCCTTATCAGGCTGGACCGATGCCATGCGCTCAGGTGCTGATTTGTTGCTCTATGGTTGTGACATCGGTGCAGAACAAACGGGGCGGGTGTTTGTCGATAGTCTCTCCACGCTCACCGGCGCAGATATTGCGGCATCTGACGACACCACGGCAGCGCCGGCCGACGGGGGCGATAGTGAGCTGGAAGTCGAAGTTGGCAAGGTTACTGCCGCACCACTTTTAACCGCTGACATTCTTGATGAGTTGGCTTGGCAGCTTGATGCCACCGAGCCGTTCGTTGACAACGTTAGCCTCGCCGTCGCTTCGGACGAGGTCGCCATTACGCTATCGATCAGTGAAGACATTGCGGGCAACTCAGACCGCTCTAAGACAAGCCTTTACGTCAATATTGGCGGACTCGACTTTAATGCGAGCTATGACGACAGTAGCAGTGCCACCAATAGCCTAGTTTATAAAGTCAAAGCAACTGAGGATCCGCTTTTGACAGCAGAGTTGCTGGCGAAAGGCATCCGGCTCGGTGAGCTTGATTTTCAAGGCAATGAGTTAGAAGACGCCGCCAATAATAGTCTGACCGCGCCGGATCTCACTGCCCAGCTCACTGAGGTGAATGTTGGTACTGGCGTCACGCTAGAGCACATTGGTGGATTGGGCGGTGACCAAGATTTGGTCAAGAGCGGAGACGGTGAGCTGATCTTGACCGGTGAGAACACCCACTCCGGTCAAACGATTGTTGAAGGCGGCACGCTGCGGATCAGCAATGATAATCAGCTGGGTAACCTTGACAGTGCGCCAGATCGAGTTGCGGTCAAAAGTGGTGCTACGCTGCTAGTGGATGAAAATTTAGCGCTGGATTACCGGCGTGGCATCACACTTGAGAGCGATGCAGTGATTGCCGTCGCTGATGGTAAAACTGTCAGTTACAACGGCAAAATCACTGGCGACGGCGGCCCGGCAATTAAGTCGGGCGCAGGTGAGCTCAAGCTGACCAATTCGGACAACTTTAGCGAAGGCGTCAAAGTTGACGAAGGCCGGCTTACCATTACAAACGGCAATGGTCTCGACGATACGGCGATCGTTGAAGTCAGCACCGATGCAGTGCTCGATTTAACCAACAACAACCAAACAATTGGTGGGTTAAAAGGTGCTGGACAGGTTGAGCTGGGTGGGCGAAACCTTACCATCGACACCACGAGCGCAACGAATTTTTCCGGCGAGATCTCGGGTAGCGGCAGTCTTTATTTAAAAGGTAGCGGCACCCAAACCTTATCGGGGGAAAACAGCTACACCGGACGCACAGATCTCACCGGTAGCGTCACATTGAAGCTGGGGGCAGATAACGCCCTTAATCCAGCGAGTTTTGTCGAACTCCACGATAGCGTGACGCTGGATATTAATGGTTACACGCAAGTCATAAACGACCTCAACAGCGATTCATCGCTCGACTCCAGCATCGTGCTGGGAAGTTTTGGCAATACGGGCCATCTGGAAATTGGCGTTAGCAACAATAACCGAAACGTTTATTCCAAGTTCACCGGGTTTGGTGAACTGGTTAAACGCGGAGGGGGCTATTTAGACCTGCACGGTGTAAGCGATCATACCGGGCGGACATTTATCGCCGAGGGGCAGATTCGGTTGGAGTCTGGCGGCGGCGAGCTCAGTGCGAATACTGATGTTTTGATATCTGATGTCGGCAAGCTGGATATCTACACCAATGGCGCCCAGACCGTTGGCAGTATCGCCGGGGCGGGTGAGCTGGTTCTCTCGGGATATGATTTAACGTTCGGCGGCAGTGCGGACACACGCTTTAACGGCACGCTGAACACCAGCCGTGGCGGTGAGCTGATCAAACAGGGCACGGGGGAATTTACGCTTGGCGGCAGCGAGGCGAATAACAACAACAGCCGCATGAGGGTCACCGACGGTACGGTGGTGCTAGACAAGCACTCTGGGGATAACGAGCGCCGGGCTGTCAGCAACGGTAACGACAGTCTGGCACTAATCATCGAGAACGGGGCGACGGTCAAGCTTGCTGGTAGCGATTCGCTCGACGCCGATGATGACGTGAGCCAAGTTTACCAATACAGCAACATTCAGATTGATGCCGGTGGAACCCTCGACCTGAACGGCCGACGTCTTGCAGTTAATGAAGTGATTGGCGAGGGTACCGTTATCAACAATGGCGCGCAGACCGCAAAATTTGATATCGGCAATTACCATTCCGCGTTTGAGCTTAAGACGGATTTACTGGTTGGGTCTCAAAGCGGGGGCATTCACCTGATCAAAAATGGTAATGATGTCCTAACCCTTGCTGATGGCGTCGATTACTCCGGCATTGAAAAACTCACGGTCCGTAATGGCACCGTTAAGCAGGCGGGCGCCGACACGCTAGCGTCGTCAACTGCCGTGGTGATTGAGAACAATAAAACGCTCGATCTCAATGGCCACAACCTCACGGTGGGCAGCATCGCCGGGGCGGGTGATATCAGTCTGGGTTCTGCCACGCTGACAGCGGGTGATGGGGGCGATCACCACCTTTCCGGTGTTATCAGCGGTGCGGACGGTGCGGGGGGACTGGTTAAACAGGGGTCTGGTCAGCTTATTCTGTCAGGCAATCAAACTTACGAAGGCGCGACAACGGTCAATGGCGGTGAGCTACGAATCGGGAACGGAAATGGTGTCACGTTCCCCGATACCTCTGGGGTGACTGTCGCGAGCGGCGCGGTCTTCGCGTTCGATAGCAGCAGCAATCGCACGATGGCAGCGGGTGATTTATCGGGTGCAGGCGCTTTTATCAAAGACGGCAGTGGTGAGCTTGAACTCGCCGGTGCGAACACCCACACCGGCGGCACAACGCTGGTTGATGGCACACTGCTGATCGCTGACTTTTCTGTTGATAGCGGAAGTGGTGACCACCTGACAGGGCTGGGGACCGGCGCAGTGACTGTTGCGGGAGAGGCGACGCTCAAGACTGCCGGAAACGTCGCGCCAATATTGACTAATGACTTTTGTACAGAGCCTGGCTCTACGTTGCACCTCAACGCTGATAACGGTGATGCAACGCTGACCATCGCGGGTGATATCTCGGGTTCAGGCGATCTGACGGCGTATTCCCGCAACAACACAAAAATTGTGTTGTCCGGTGATGTCGACACAACTGGTGAGGTAAGCATCCTCGCCAAGAGCACCCGCAAAACGACGGTGCAAATTGGCGATGGCGGCACAACCGGGTCGCTATCCGCAGCCCGTGTGTATTCGGACCATTACGGCGCGCTCATATACGACCATGCGGCAGGCTATACCGCGGCGATGGATGTGCGGTATGAGGGCGACGGGCATTTCATTAAAAACGGTGCCGGCGAGCTCGAAATAAAACAGCGCCTGCGGCACACCGACAACGGCAACACCTACGTTAACAACGGGACGATGACGCTGACCGGCGAGAATATGCTCGCACGGGAGAGTTATCTGATCGTCAATGGTAATGGCACGCTCAACCTCAATGGTTACAACCAGGCAGTGACCTATCTTGAGGACGCGAGGAGTTCGTTCCGAGATGGAGCGCCTAACAACGGTGGCGGCGCTATCGACACCGGGGCTGGCGGCATACTCACCGTTCTCAACGGCAACGATCCGTTCAGTGGCGTCATTTCAGGCAGTGGTGGGCTTACCAAGGATGGTACCGGGCGGATGACGCTGACCGGCGCCAACACCTACACCGGGCGGACGCAGGTTTTGGCTGGGTATCTTCGGTTTGGGGCTGACGGGGTTGATTCATTATCTGATCAAACCGCCGTTTACGTGGCCGAGGGTGCCGAGCTAGAGGTCTATCCAGAGAGTCAGTCGGTTGGATCGATTGCCGGTGAAGGTGCAATTGATCTTTACGGTCACACGCTGACGGTCGGTGCCAACAATGCCAACACCACGTTCTCCGGTGTGATCAGTAGTGGCGGCAGCCTCATCAAAACAGGTACCGGCACGCTTGAACTCTCCGGGGCAAACACCTATAGCGCTGCCACCACCGTTCAAAGCGGTGAGCTCAAGCTCACGGGCAGCCTCGGTTCGACCGCTGTTACGGTTGAGAGCGGCGGTACCTTCTCGGGCGGTGGAAAGACCACCAGTTCGATGACGGTTGAAGATGGCGGCACCTTAGCGCTCGACCGCCCGCTGGATATCAATGGTGTGTTGACCATCGTGGACGGCGGCACACTGGACATGACGCTGGTTGATAACGGCAACAGCCGTGAAGACGCCGAAATCACGGGTGTCACCGATATGGATCTGGCGGGCTCGCTCGAGGTCAGTGTCGGTGATGGCGATCTGAGTAACCGGGACTGGGGCAGCTGGCGGCTGGTGCGGTATTCCGGCAGCGCCTCGGGTGGCGGCCTGACGATCAACGACTCGGCAACAGGTCATCCGACCATTGCTACCGGCGACACTTTGCGGTTAGCCAACGTCGAGACGGATTCCAGCAACAAGACCCTGCAATTGCGCCTGCAGACCGAGGGTGATTCCAACTTAACGCTCAATGGCTCTGACTTTGTCCGTCTAGAAATTGACGAGCCTGAAACCAACATAAGCCGAGAAATTACGTTTAACACCACCGTGGGTGGTGCGCTTTTCGCCGTACAGGAGGGTTCTAGTCACGACCGCAACCTCTGGGTTACTGCTGATGGCAATATCGGCTCGCGTGTCTGGAACGAAGAAATCCTGCTCTCAACGGGGCTGAATCTCACTGATGGAAACTCCCATACCGTCACGTTTACGTTGGGTAGCAACAATGGACATCGGGTCTATGTCGATGGCGTGCTTAAGAAGGACGGTAACTTTACCAGCTCAAATTACAACGATGACAAATACCAACTGCTCGGTAAATCCAAGTATGGCGCGGATAACTTCGTCGGCGAGATCGAAAAATACGAGTCTTGGCATCAAGAGCTAACAGCCAGTGAAGTCGGGGATGCTACTGCGCGTGATCCGGCGGAATACAGCCTGACATTCCCAAACTACACGGTGACCAATAGCGGCACGGCAAACCTCGCAACTAATGCGATATCGTTCGGTGGCGATGCGCCCTACGACCTGCAGCTCAACTCAGCCGATGACACGGGCTTTAGTGATCGCGACGATATTACGTCTAAGGTGACGCAGCGTGTTAGTGGTTATGCCAACCCGAACAGCCAGATCATTCTGTTTCGTGATCAAAACGGCGATGGCACCGTCGATGAGGGCGAATGGCTGACGGCTTCGCCGCTTTCCACCAATAGCAATGGCTACTTCTCGACGACCCTTGAGCTCGGGTCGGGTACGCACAGCGTGCGTGCCGTCATCCTGCAACCTGATGGCAGCTACAGCACCTCAAGTGACCCGTTGGTCATTACGGTCGATCGCCAATCACCCTTCGGGCCCGATGCGCCGATTCCGCTGGATGGGGCGGATACCGGTGTTAGTGATATCGACTTTGTCACCAACAATCAACGGCCAAGTTTCCGTTTTGAATTGCCCAAGAATGTGCATGGTTCAGTAGCCGCACGCGAGGGCATGCGCCTGACCCTCGAAGGTGGATCGACGGTTCTCGCCAGCCATATTCTCACGACAGACAACATCAGTGATGGCTATGTTGTTCTAACCTCGTCCATGTATTTGGAGGATATGTCTGATAGAGGCTGGTCTGGGGGCAACCGGCTTCATGGCGTTTTGACTGATGTGGCAGGTAACGAGAGCACAGATCAAGTGGGTTGGAGTTTGCCCGCGTGGGAAACCGATGTCGTCTCGCCTACTGCCCCGGATATGAACCACTCGACCTATCCATCGCCGTTGATGGATTCGAGTGATTCAGGGCGTGACAACCGTGATCGGGTGACCAGCCATAACACCAATCTAGGCTTTAATTTCCTCCAGCACACCCATGCAGTGAGCACTCAGGCGACGCTGACCGACCCGAGTGGCCAAACCCATCTAATCGACACGACGTCGACCACCCCAGAGAACCGGCACACAATTTTTGTGGTGCCAGGTATTCCTGATGGCAATGGCGAACATGACCCGCTGGACGATGGTGATTACACCATTCGGTTCCGCTCGATGGATAACGCCGGCAACTGGTCTGGTGACAGTAACCCGGTTCATTTCACCGTCGACACCACCGCGCCGAGCGCACCCAGTGCGCCGCAATTAAGTACCGATAGCGATACCGGTGCCTCCAATAGCGATGGCATAACCAAGCTCAAAGACGACCTGACCATTAGCGGTCAGGCGGACGCCGATGCGATCGTCCGTCTCTATGATTTTGGCGATGACAGCACAGCCAATGCCACCTTAATTGCGGAGAAGCAGGCTGACAGTAATGGCGAATACAGCTTCACCGATATGGCGCTGGCGCCCGGGGTGAGCTTCCTGCGCGTCAGTCAGGACGATCTGGCCGGCAATGAAAGCGATCTCAGCGGCTCGCTTCGCGTTGAGGTGGATGTCGAACCACCGACTCGCCCCACTGTTGAGATGTTCTCAGGCACCGATCGCACGCCGACGATCAGCGGTACCTATGACGCCACCGATACCCATGCGCTGTATGTGCGCGTGGGTGATCGAGTCTACGGCGAGACCGCCGGTGAAGTGGTCCGCGTCGATGACAATACCGACCGTACGACGGTGGCGGGTCTCACCCTCGATTCCAGTGCGGGGACATGGTCGATCGCGATTGAGGAGGCCTACGAGCTCAAACGCGATGGCGGCACGAATTACGATGTCATCGTGCGCAGCGATGACCTGGCGGGCAACGTCATCTTGAGTCAGGGGCGTGAGCCAGTTCGCATTCTGCCGCCGACTGACCCCGACGCCTTAGCGCCGACCTCAATTGCCGTGGCACCGCAAAGCGATACCGGGCTCTACAACGATGACGGCATCACCCGGGAAGTCGCGCCGTTTTTCCGTATTGGCCTGAATGTGGATGGCAGCAATGGCGTTCAAGCGGGTGACGTGGTTCGCCTTGCTGAAGGCAATACGGACATTTTGCGCTATACGCTGCAGTCCAGCGACCTAGTCGATCGGGGGGGTAATGGCACCTACTACGTTGATCTGCAGCCACATGCATCACTGGCGAGCGGTGGCTGGAATGGAACCACCCATGACGATATCCATGCCCAGATTTTGCGGCTGCAGGCGGATGGCTATCAGACGAGTGCGGAGACCACCCTGCAGCGGGTGGTGATCGACACCAATGGGACGAGTTACACCAACACCACCGTCACCGGGGTGCTGCAGGGCGATGACACTGGGACGCTGAAATATCCAGGCACAGACTCGGATGGCCGGCTTGATCGCGGCAATGGCTTTCATTTGTACGGCACGGCCAGTGATCACCGCGAGGTGGTCTCGGTTGATGTGTTCATCGACGGCAAAAGGGTCGGCACGGCGGCCGTTGCCGAGGAGGGCAGTTGGGTATTTGACTACAACCAAAGCCAAGCAGTGCTTGCCGATGGCAACCACGAAGTCACAGCGGTTGGCATTGACCTGGCAGGCAATCGCACCGAGGTGTCAAACACCTTCGATATTCTTGTCGATACGGTCATCACCCCGCCCTCCAACCTGCAGTTGCACCCAAACCACGATAGCGGCGTTGATGGCGATAACATCACCAACCGGGCGGTCTACCACACCTATTACATAACGGGTCGGGCTGAGCCTTCCTACTACGTGGATGGCGCTCACCGCTCGACTGAGCTGATCTTTTTCAATGATCTCAATGGCAACGGCTCGATGGACTCTGGCGAGCGGTTGATCATTCGCGAGAACTATACCGTATCGCGGAACGACGGCAGCTTCTCTGTCCACATTGAGCCCTTTCAGTTAACGGAAGGTACCCATCAGATTCGGGTGATTTCAGTGGATGCGGTGGGTAATCGCAGCGCCCCAAGCGGGCCGCTCACCATCACCGTGGATCGCACGCCGGGCGAGGTGCTGACAGTCGTACCGGTGCCTGAAGCAAAAGATGGCCTACTTGATGACATTAACCTTGTTACCAGTCGGCACCCAACGCTGAGGGCGATTTTGTCCGAGAACGTCGGTGTCGGCGACGAAATTGAAATCCAACAAAAATGGGGCCGCTATTGGCGATACTCTGGTGATGCAAGGGTCACCGCCACCGACATCACCAACGGTTATACGGACGTGCGTCTAACCGATTGGGAGCTCTGGGGCACGTGGCGAGGGAATAACTTGCGCGAGTTTGCGCAGGTCCGGGCAATCATCACTGATGAGGCGGATAATAGCGACGCCGGTGGGCGCCTTGACCAGACCTACTATGCGTATCCAGATCGTGAGCCGCGCTCGCCTTCGATTACCCTTGATGATGCCGATGATCGCGGGGTGAGCGATAGTGACGGCGTCACTGCGAAGGGCACTGGTTGGCGCGTCTCAGGTGGGGCTGGGCGGGATTCTGCCCTGGTGCGTATCTACGCGGGTAGCCGTCTGCTCGGTGAAGTGCAGCCTAGCGATATCGCCGGAAGCTGGTCGTTTACCTACGAGGGCCCTGCGCTTGTCGACGGCGTGCATACAATTTTTGCCCGTGGCGTCGGCATTAACGGCGTTGAAGGCACCGGCAGTTCGCCGATCTTTATGCGGGTTGATAGCAAGGCCTATCAGCGCGACTACCTGTGGCTCGATCAGGCCGATGATGCCGGGCCCGTGTCTGAGGACGGGGTTACCAACGAGACCAAGCTCACCATCCGCGGCCGAGCGACGCCTGGGGCGACGGTTACGCTATTCGATGATCGCAATGACGATGGCATTCTGGATGACGGTGAGGCACTCACCGTCTATCAAGAAAACCGCGATAACGAGTTGACCACGCTAGAGGCGGATGCCACCACGGGCTTGTTTGCAGCCGACATTATCGTGGGTGTGGGCGAGTATCGCATTCGGGCACTGGAAACGCTGAATGCCGGCGAGAACGATGAGACGTCTCGGTTGGTGGGGGATGCCCGTGAACCCGCTGAGCCCCTTGAGATCACGGTTAACCTAGATAACCCCTTCCTGCCCAATTACGCCCAGGTCATTACTGCCGGTGGTCTCGAGCTCACCGACTCGGAAGGCCGCACCGTTACCAACGATGCCGAGCCCAAGCTGACCCTGCAGCTACCGGAGGGCGTGCAGGTCGGCGATGAAATGCTGTTAATGAACGGCAATAACGTGATCATTCGCGAGAGCGTGACATTGCGTGATCTGGCCAGTGCCGCGATTGAGTTGCAGGTCACGCCAGCAGCCCGCCTGGATGATGGTGTCTATGACGACCTGAAAGTCAGGCTGGTGGATCGCGCCGGTAATGTCAGCCCTGATTTGGCGCTGCAGTCGCTGGTGATTAACACCACCGGTTTGCCAGCGCCTGAAGAGTTCGGGTTAATTGCCAGTGACGATACGGGCATCGCGAGTGACGATAACCTGACCAACCGCACCACCGGTTTTACCTTGACTGGCCTGGTCAGTGCGGATGCCATTTCGGTCAACATTTATGCCAACGGCAAGCTGCTGGGTGAGGCCATCCCCACGCTCACCGAGACCGGCGCAGAGTTTAGCTTCCTCTACAGTGGTGCACCCCTTCGCTCAGGTGTCTACAGCATTGAGGCCCGCGCCGTTGATTTGCTTGGCAACGAAGGCCCCGCGGCAACAGAAACCATTGAGTTTATTGGATCGCTGCCACCACCGAGTCGCCTCACGCTCGACAGCGATGATGACACCGGTGAGAGCGCCAGTGACGGCATCATCAATAAAACCACCGGCATCTCAGTCAGCGGCGTGGCTCGGCCTGGAGCGTCGGTGCAGATCTTTGATGACCGCAATAACGACAACATCATTGATGATGGCGAATTGCTCGCGGAGCTGGACGCGAACGGCACGACCGGCGAGTTCAGTGAAAATGTCTCGCTCGGCAGTGGCGCCCATTTTCTGCGTGCGATCGCCTCAGATGAGTTTGGCAACCGCAGTCTGGCCTCGCCGTCATTGCAGCTGTTTGTGGATGTCCAGGCCCCGGAGCCAGTGCAGTCCATCACGCTGCGGTCCAACTCGGATACCGGTTTCCGCAATGATGATCGCTACACCGCTGAGACCCGCCCAGAGTTTCGCGTACGCCTGCACGAGAACCATCAGGCCGGTGACACCCTGTGGCTGATCCGCGGGAACAGTTACACCACGGACCCCGACGACAATACCGTGCTCTCGCGCTATGTCCTGACCGAGGCGGACGTGCCCGCCAGCGGCCGCGGCTATGTCGATTTGCGCGCTAAGCAAGACATGCCGGATAAGGCCTATGTCGGCACCAATGCCGTTCATGGCTACATTGTGGATGTCGCCGGCAATATCAGCCGTATGCCAGGCGGCGGTAATACGGCCGAAGGCTTTACCATTGATACCAGCAAGGAATGGGCCAAGGTCACGGGGATTACAAAGGTTGAGGACACTGGCTCATCCAATACTGACGGGATTACCCAGTCCCAGGATGCCTTTGTCATTCAGGGGACGATGGAAAAGAACACCCAGCGCGTCGAAGTTTACGATGGCGACACGCGCTTGGGCCTGGCGGATTTCACCGACGATGGCCATTGGGTGTATCGCTATGACAACTTGCCCGATGGGGATGCCACCCGCGTCCTGACGGCGGTTTCTATTGATCGGGCGGGGAATGTCAGCGACCGATCAGATCCATTCCTACTGACCATTGACGGCAACGCACCGGCTAAGCCCTGGGTGCCGAGCCTCTCGGCTGACGACGATACCGGCGTATCGGATAGTGACAATGTTACCCGCGAGAACACCGGTTTGGCCTTTAGTGGTGTGGTTGACCCAGATGCTGAGGTCCGGCTCTATGCGGATTCTCGAAACGATGGCCGCGTGGGCGATGAACAGTTCGTGGCCAGTGTGACTGCCAACGGTAATACAGGCGCCTATTCGTTCAGTAACATCGAACTGCCGGCAGGCAGTCAATATGTTCGGGTGGTGCAGTTTGATACCGCCGGCAATGCCAGCGTACCCAGTGAGGCGCTGGCGCTGAGCGTTGATCAAATCGCGCCGCGCGCGCCAACGGTCAATCGCGTTGTCGATGAAACCGGCACACCCACCCTGACCGGCACTTATGCCGCTGCCGATACGAACCGTCTGGTGGTGTTGATTGATGGCATTGCCTATGCCGAGCACCCGGACATCGAAGTCAAGGTTGACGGGACGACCTACACCACCGAGGCCGGCTTGCTAGCTGACAGCAGCGATGGCACTTGGACGCTGACCATTCCGCGGCTTAATCAGCTAGAGGCCGCCGATACACCTTACGAGGTGATTGCACAGTCCACCGATCGTGCCGGCAATGTGTCAACCAGCACATCGCGTTACGAGGTATTCGTCACTGAGCTGGTGAACGACTCCGCTAACCTTCGGCCGGACGACATCACGCTGACCTCGGATACCGACGAAGGCGTTTCGAGTGCCGATGCCATCACCAACCGGGTCGTGCCGACGTTCCGCGTGTCGCTCAATAGCGGCACTGCCGCTGGCGACACGGTGGAGATCTATCAGGGCACCACACTGATTGTGTCGCGTGAGCTGGACTCCGCGGATATCACCACCGGCCACATCGACTTGGCGCCGTGGAAGCCGTTATCTAATAACGCGACCTACGTGGGAAGCAGCGGCATTTCCGCGCAGGTGGTGTCGGGTGGTACATCCAGCCCGGCTCGCGATATGCCAGCGCTCGTGATTGACACCAGCGCACCCAGCAACCCCGGTAACCCGCAGTTAGTCGGCGAGAATAGCCCTATTAGCCGCGGTAATGGGTTTAGTGTCTACGGGAGCATGAACACCTCCCAGGGGGTCGCGTTTGCCGAAATCTATGCCGATGGCCGGTTGCTTGGCACAACGGCATTATCCGAGCGCGGCCGCTGGCAGTTTACCGTCCCCAACTCAACGGCGCCGTTAGCTGATGGCAGCCATGAAATTACCGTTGTGGCGGTCGATACCGCAGGTAATCGCAGCAATGCCTCGGGCGCTTTAAGCCTAGTAGTCGATACCTCGGTCACTGCGCCGAGTGACATTCGCCTGCGGGGTGATTCGGACAGCGGCATTGCCGGTGATCGGCTGACCAATGTCACCAAGCCGTGGTTCCAGGGTCGGGGTGAGCCCGGCTCAGAGTTGATTCTGTTCGCCGATCGAGACGGCGATGGCCGCTTTGATCCGACCGAAGAGATTGAGCTCCATGGCAGCTACGACGATGTCGGTAATGATGGCCGATTTAGTTCGCGGGTACTGCATGACCTGCCTGAGGGGCGGCATGTTCTGCGCTTCATCCAGGTGGATGAGGCCGGCAATTACAGCGCACCGAGCGCACCCATTGCCCTGACCATCGACACCTCAGTGGCATCGCTGCAAATGGTGCGTATTGCGCCGTCCACTGCCGCCGACAATTCAGGGCTTTATCCTAACGATGGGATCTACGACACGCTGCGCCCAACGTTGCGGGCCTATCTCCCCGATAAGGTGGAAGAGGGTGATCGTCTCGAGGTGTATTACCGCCATCCGAAGTCAGATGCACCGCGTGCCAGCCATTTGGTTGATAACCCACTGTTAACCCAGATCGATATCGAGCGCGGTTATGTCGATGTCACGCCAGCGGAGGATATGCGTGATCGGCGGACGTTCAATGGCACCAGTATCAAATTTGGTTCTTGGCAATACGCCTTTTTCGGCCGCATCGTAGACCAAGCCGGTAATGCCTCGAGTATCCGGGATCCAGGTGCGGCTGAGCCGTATGCCTATGTCGATGTCGAGGGGCCGCAGGCTGCTTCTGGTTTAGGCCTGATGGATCAGGACGATACGGGCGTGGCCTCGGACGACAACATCACGGCGCTTCAAACCGGGTTCACGTTGACCACCGGCCGGCTCGGCACTTGGGTTACCAAAGTCGATTTCTATGCCAATGGCGCGCTTTTAGGTACTGCCGCGCCTAACGACAACCGATACGCCAAATTCACCTATGACGGTCCCGAGCTCGATGCCGGGGTTTATTGGATAACCGCCGTCACGCATCGATCCTCGGGCGTGCCAACAGCGCCCACCGAGCAGTTTGAGCTGATCATCGACCCGACCGAAAAGTCGCCGGTGCCGCAGTTTGGCAAGCTCCAGCTCAAGGCCGGTGACGATACCGGTCTGAGCCAGAATGACGGCATCACTAAAAGCGGTCGTGTTTACATTGAGGGCGTGCTCACACCTGGCCAGACGGTCATGGTCTTTAACGATGTGGACGGTGATGGGCAATACACCGTTGGTGAGCGAGTAGCCACAACCACCAGTGACGCGACCACAGGCGCATTTTCTGTTCGGCTTTATCTGAGCACCGGAACCAACGTCTTGCGCGCGGTGACTGTCCCTTCATCGGATTTAGCGGACCCGGTCGCCTCTGAACCCTTCACCGTGATTCGCCGCGGTATTCCGGCGAGTGAGCCGATCAGTATTTCGTTGCTGGCGAGCAGTGACACCACGGTGTTCAATGCCGAAGACGGCATTAGCGGCGGTAGCTTCCTCACCTCAGAGTCTCGGCCGGAACTGCGCCTGACCCTGCCCGGGGAGATGCAGGCCGGCGACTTGGTGCAGCTCTTCAATGGCAATACCAAAATCTACTCACTGCTGGCCGATGAAGACGCCATCGCAGCGGGCTTCATCGATGTACGTCTGCCAGCGGGCGGCGAGCTCGCGGATGGCAGCCATAATCTGTCCATGAAGGTAGCGGATGCTGCTGGCAACAACAGCCGCAGCTCGCCATCGATTAAAGTCACCGTTGATACGGTCGGCCCCGAAGCACCGACCAACTTGGGGCTCGCGCCCGGCAATGACACCGGCGGTCTGGATGACGATGGGTTCACTGGAAGGGATACCCATCTGACCCTGCAAGGCACCTATCCTGGGGATGCTGAGGCGCTCAATATTTATCGCACCAGCGCCGATCCGCGCTTGCGGGAAGGGTTTTCGTTTGAGCCCGATTACTTTAACCGCGGGGCGCTCAGCACGGGTGACACTGGCAAAATTCTAGAAGACTTAAACGCGCTAGACGCGGCGTCGATTACATTGAATGGCGGCATGATTAATGGTGCTGCGCTGGGTGGTCCGCTGCCGGCTACGGCCTTCCGTTATGGGGACAGCGACAGCCGTTGGCTGATGGCCGCCTATGACGGGGCTGCCGACAAGACCCGTATGGTGCAGCTACTCATCGACGTGCGCAGTGATGGTGAGACCTATGCTCGCTCCCTGGCGGCGGTGGATGCCGATGGCAATCAGGTGCAGAGCAAAGCCGCGGTGAATGCTGCCTGGGATAGCGGAGATCGCTCAGCTGAAGTCACCCATCGAAATGATCGTGATGACTATGGCGTGGCCGGCATCGATGGGGACCTGACCGGTCAGAAAACGCAGTTAGTTGCGAGCCTTGATCGCACCGAGTTTGGCGGTGATCCGAATCTCGATCTCCGTCACTTCCAACACACGCTGAGCCAGACACTCCCGTCCGGCGGCTCCCTATTTACTGTGAGGGCGGTGGACGCTGCGGGTAATGAAGGTAACGCCGGCGATCTTCGCGTGGTGGTGGATAACCAGTCGGACACCCCATCGTTGACCTTGGTTAACCCGCCGGTCGATGGCGTGGTCAGCCTTGAAGGCCGCGCTGAGGCGGTTATTGATGACGACAATACCGACGCACGGTCTCGGGTCATTCTGTTTGATGACTTGGATGGTGATGGCGCGGTAGAAGCAGGCGAAATGCTTGCCGAGACCACCGCCGATGCCGGGGGGTTTTTTAGTTTCGACGACCTTGATCTGGGCACAGGCGATCGGGCGCTACGCGTCGTTGCCTATGACCGGGCCGGTAACGAGAGCAGCGCCAGTGATGCACTGGATGTCAGTGTCGATAGGCAGCCGCCGGCACCGCCCACGCGCATTGAGTTGGCGTCATCAAGCGACACAGGCGTGCTGAATAATGACCGAGTGACCAGTGTCTATGAGCCACTGAGCTTCCGGGTGCATCTGGCCGATGACGCCAACGCGGGCGATACGGTAACGCTGCTGCAGAATAATACTGAGCTCGCGCAGACCACGATTGGGGCCGGTGCACGCCAGCAAGGCGTTGTGACACTCACATTGGCGGCTGGCACGCTCAGCGCGGCCGACTATGATGACTTGAACGCCCGGGTGACCCATGCCAGCGGCAATGTCGGCGCCAAGCAGGTCATGCCCCGCTTTACCGTGCTCGATGCTCCTACAATCCGGGGTGGGATTACGTTTGATAATGGCCTTGATAGTGAGGGCCGTACGCTTCGATCTACCGACTTCACGCTCCGGGGCCGGCTTTATAATAGTCAGGATGTTGTCGCAGTCGAAATCTATGACGATCTGGATCCCAATAACCCGATTGGTGAAGCGGTTATCCTCTCACGCTCTACCACCTACTGGTCGTTTAATTACGAAGGCCAGCCCTACGCCGATGGCACCCGCGCCTTCCGCGCGGTGATGGTGGATGCGGCCGGTAATCGGTCTGAGCCCACGGATCCGCTTTGGGTGGCGTTTGATAGTACATCGGCCGACCCGAGTACCAACGTCGAGGCCTCGAAGGACTGGACAACCGAAACCCCCGCAGATCGCCCGCTGGGCATTGTCCTGCAACCGGGGTCCGATAACGGGTTATCTGATGGCGACCGCATCACCGCAGAGACCCATCCGAGTTATCGGGTTTACCTACCTGAGCGCGCTGAGGTTGGCGATGCCATTAACGTCTACAAGAACGACAACACGAGTTCGCTGCTCGGTCAGGCGTTCCTCAGCCAAGTGGATATCTCTGAGGGCTATGTCGATCTCGGCCCGGAAGATGACGGTATTTTGCGGCTTAATGGCAACAGCTATATCGATCTGCAGATTAATGAGCCTGAAACAAACATTAGCCGAGAAATCACATTCCGCACCACAACGGCTGGTGGTCTGTTTGAGGTCAGGGATGGTGGGCACGACCGTCATCTTTACATCACTTCCGATGGGAATATTCATTCGCGCGTTTGGACAGGCGGGACGATAGAGTCGACAGGCCTCAACCTTCTGGACGGTGCGGTACATACCGTCACGTTTACTTTGGGCAATGGCGGCCATCATCTTTATGTTGATGGAGCACTGGTTGCATCTGATCTCACTACAACTCACTCAGATTTTAATGGTCCCTCTCAGCGCCTTGGGTATTCGAGTGATGCGAGTAATTCGTTTACCGGTGAAATTTACTCTTATCAGTCATGGTGGGGCACCGAGCTTAGCGCCACTGAAGTGGCCTCGACGACCCGACCGGATGCCACGTTTGACTTTGCCTTTCCTAACGGTAGTTCGATTGTTAATACCGGGACAGCAACGTTAGAAGCTTCGGATGTGAGCTTTGCTGGCAGTCATCCTTACTTCCTTAACGAGACCACTCACACAACGATCAACGCCCGGTTGTTGAAGCCCGACGGCACCCTCAGCCCGCAGACTTATTTGCAGCGCTTGGTGGTGGATACCACCGCGCCAAATGCGCCGGGTGTTCCGAGCCTGCGCAGCGCCGATGACACCGGCTCAAACAATACCGATGTCATTACCGCGCACAATGATGGCTTCACGCTTGAGGGCACGGTTGATAATTGGACGCAGGCTCAGCGCGTTGATGTCTACATCAATGGTTCGCTGGCAGGCAGTACGCCGGTGATTGATGGCACTAATAATTGGCGCTGGACCCACGACAGCACCGCGTTAACCGAAGGCCAGCATGTCATCGTGGTGCGGGCAGTGGATGCCGCCGGGAATACGAGTGATCCGTCTGGACCGATGGTCCTGGAGATTGATCCGCAGGCCCTCGACCCGGTCACCGGCCGGGAGAACACGCTCACGCTGGCTAACGCGGAGAATTACTCAGGCAACGCCGATGACGGCACCATCAATACCTGGGGTAATCGAGTCAGCCTCAAGGGCTATATGCCTGCCCATTCGACGGTTTGGGTCTATCGTGAGGTGACGGGCGAGGATGACGTGCTGATCGGCAGCACCACCGCCAACGCCCAAGGCGCGTTCACACTCAGTGATGTTGGCCTCATTAAGGGCGCGAATGACCTGAGCGCCTATGCGATCGCCGCCGATGGCACTGAAGTGGGTGATACCACACTGACGTTAACCTCGGATCGCAACCCGCCGCCGGATATGCCCGCACCGCCGGTGCTGGTTGCTGATGACGGTACGATGCAGCCGGATGGCATCACGGACGATACAACGCCGACGTTCCGGATTGATCTGGCCGATGATGCCGGAATTGGCGATGTGGTGATCCTGCGTAACGGCGGTACTGAAATGGCTCGCGCCACGCTAACGAGTACGAATGTTGGCAACGGGTCGGTGGATTTAACCGTACGTGACGATGCGGCGCTGGACGTGGGGGTTTACAGCAACCTGCGTGCCGCGGTCGTCAATCAGTCAGGCTATGAAGGCCGGACTGGTGCGAGCCGTTGGGTTGAGGTTGTCCCGTCGGTCGAAAACGACGCCCGAGTGTTCCAGTACGCGGAGTTGGTCGCTGCCGACGAGGATGGCAACGTAACCCGATACGCCGATGAAATCGATCGTGTGCTCACCGATATCGCCAGACCAATGGTGCGGATACATTTGGGCAGCCATGCCGAGGTGGGGGACGAGATCCGCTTGCGTGAGCGGTCGTATTGGGCCAGTGGTCTGATGGGTTTGACCCAGGATCATATTGACGATGGTTTTATCGATATCCAGACCACTCGCAATTTCACCAGCACCACCCGCGTGTATTGGTACACCACGGAGTACGGAAACGGTAACCATCGTCTTGAGCAATTTGTTTATGTTGATGCGAGCAATCCTAACAAGGCCCGTAATAGTTACGTTGAACTAGATGCGGGTGACGGCCAAGAGACCGCTGCTAACAAAGCGATCGTTCGGAGTGGCAGTGATTTCACCCTGTACGCTCAGGGCCGCAGCGACGCCGCTTACCTGAAGTTTTATGTCTACGACTACCAGACCGAGACGGAGTCATTGCTGGGCGTCGGCCATGGCCGAAATAACCGCTACTTCAGCATGCACTATGACGTGCCGTCACTTGCTGACGGCAGCTATCGCATTCGCGCAACAGCGGTTGATAGAGCCGGCAATGAAAGCGGCCACAATGGCTACACCTATCAATATCTAACGGTTGAGACCGATACCCCGGCTGTGCCCGAAGTCAGCGTCAGGGCAGGCGACATTGTTACCACCGCTGATGATGGCACCCTCTTTACGGATAAATCTTGGGGTTCACCGCCTCGGCTTTATGTCAATAACGGCACGCCGGGTAGTTTTGTCTCGGTGTTTGACGATACCAACAACAACGGCGTTCAGGATCCCGGGGAAGCGTCGCTTCGGGTTTATCAGGGCACAACTAATAAGACCGGGACGCTAACCCTCAATAACAACGGCGACGTCTATATTGACTTGCGGTTAATTACCGATGGTGACTACAACCTGCGGGTCGTTACCACGGCGCCGGGCGAAGGCGCGGCGAGTGTCTCCGACCCCATCAAGCTACGCGTCGATACGTACAGCCCAACCGGTGGGCGAGATTTCTGGCTCGCGCCCAATCAGGACTTTGCCGAAAACAACACCGGCATCGGTCAGCACGACCTGACGACGAACAATACGCAGCCGACCTTCCGGGTGACATTACCCCCGGACGCTGAGGCCGGTAATCGCGTGATTATCAATCGAGATACAACAACGCCGACGTCGCGTATCCAGGTGAACTATGAGTTAACGCAGGCCGATGTGGATCGCGGCTATGCCGATGCCACCGCGCTTGCTGACGTGGTGAGTGGCCGTTTCCGCTATTACCTCCGGGATCAGGCCGAGAATACTCAGTATCAGGCCTACTTTGATCTGACGATTGATAGCGCGCCCACCGGCGATCCAAATGCTCGGATTAGCCCCACGCTGGCTAGTCGGGATCGCTCTGATGACGGCGGTGCAAATAGCGTAACTAATCGCAACACGGGGCTTTTATTCGAGGCAAAAAATCGCAGCTATAACCCGCCTACCGGCACGTATCGTCTCGAACTGATGATTAGAAAAGAGGGCGAGAGCGACTTCGAGAGTCTCGGGTTTACCCACCGGCCTGATCGGCGCTATCACTTTGAGTACAACGGCGATCCGCTGCCGGATGGCACCCATGAGATTGCCATTCGCACCCATGATGCCGCCGGCAATATCAGTGTGCTGTCACCCATCAATGACCTGGTGATTGACACTACCGCACCCGCTAGCAGCGAGATCACCGTCGGCCTTGACGCGAGTAAGGACACCGGCGCAGCGGATGATGATGCGGTGACCAGCGCGCGTAAGCCAGTTTTCAGTGGTACGGCGCCCGCAGGCAGTGAGATATACCTCTACCGCGATGACAACGGCACCGGTGTGATTGAAAAGGGCGAAAAACAGCGATTAGCCGAAACCACGTGGGATCCGATCGTGGTCGGTGCCGAGGGCACCTTCTCGATGACGGCCTATTACAACCAGCCTCTCGGCCAGAACGACTACTTTATCGTTGTCAGTGACCCTGCGGGTAATGTCACTACCCGCGATTTGACGGTCCAAATCGAGAATACGGCGCCAATGCCGGCGGCCATCAAGATGGTGGCCGATACCGACTCAGGCTATTTCGACAATGACCGGATTAGTCGTGAGGCAGGGCCGACTTTTGAGGTGGAACTCTCATCCGGCCTGCAGCCAGGCGCGGAGGTCGATTTCCAGATCCGGAACTCATCATCGACCAACTCCACCGAGCAATACCGTGCCACACGAATCCTCACACAGGCGGATATCGACAACGGCACGCTTAGCTTTGCTGTGCCTGATGGCACCACGTTGCCGGATCAGCAGCTTTACGTGGCAGCGCGCACCATCGATTTGGCCGGTAATGAAAGCGCCTGGAAGGGCATGAACCTGGGCGCCGTCTCTGGCTCCTACAACCTGCAAGTTGAGACCCGCGAGCCGGTTAAGCCGAGCACGCCAGTATTGATGAGCGCCGATGGCGACACAGACCCGGACACGCAGGCAGCCACTACTGAACGCAATCGCTTGTTTACTCTTACGGGCAGCATCCCAAGTCGTGGCAGCAATGACTCGCAGCTCGATACCGTCTATGTCGATATTTATGACGCGCTGCCAGATGGCAGCGAGGTCAAGCTCGGCCGTGCGGGCGTCACCAATGGCGAGTGGGCATTTACCTATACCGGCAATGCCTTGAGGCAGGGCTCGCACAGCATCATCGTGCGCGGTACCGATCTGGCCGGGAACGTCTCGCCGGACTCCACCGCGCGCGAGCTCGTGATCGATAACGACGAGCAGACCACCGAGCCGCAGGATCGTATTCCGCCAACGCTGGTGGGCGGCGCCACCTTTGATGGTAACCAGCTCACGTTGAACATGTCCGAGGCGATTGATGAAACACTGCCGGTATCGGCGTTCCACGTGGCCGTGGATGGTGAGTTGGTCGGCGTGACTTCGGTCGCGGTTGATTCGGCGGATCCAACGAAGCTGCTTGTCGTACTCAACGATCCGGTTGCCCGCGGCCAGGCGCTGACGCTGGCCTACCAGAGCCCCACGGTATCGGATGGCGCCAAACTGCTGCGCGACCTTGCCGGCAACCACGCCGAGAGCTTCTACATTGATGCGAGTAAGGTCGATAACCTCAACCCGCCGGCGGTCCCGGATAAACCCGCCCTACTGGCCGCGGATGACAGCGGCCGGATTAACGACGATGGCGTGACCAACGTCAACGGCTTCCGGCTGGATATGACCATCGCGCAGGGCGTTAGCGCCGGCGATCGGCTGGTGCTCGCCGAGGTGGGCGCGGCAGAGGGTGAGGTGCTTGCGGATATCGAGCTGACCCTGTTGCAGGTGGCCTCGGGGCGGGCCGTCATTAATATTGATGAGCTCGATCCTTCTGTGCTGACTGAAGCAACGGGGAAAACCTTGGAGATTCAGGCGCGCATCGAAGTGCCGAGCAGCACAGTTACTGGGACACAGGCCAGCACGGTGTCGGCCTGGTCCGAGGAAGCCCTGACAGTGGTGCTCGATACCGTTCAGCCAAATAAGCCCACGATGGCGACGGTCGATCAGCTCGGCGTTTTTGAGACCGAAAAGGGTAATGAGTTCTTCACTCGCAACAACCAGCCATTGCTCGCGGGTCAAGCGGAGGCCGGCAGTCGGGTTCGGGTCGAGGCCAATGAGGTCTTGTTGGGCACAACAACAGCGGGTAGTGACGGCACCTGGTCACTGAGTACGGCGGGCGCCAACCTGGCCGATGGGAGTTACGAGGTCCTGATCACAGCAACTGATCTGGCCGGCAACGTCAGTGACACCAGTGATTCGCTGATTCTGACTATTGATACGGTTGAGCCGCAGGTGCCAACGATTATCGCTGTGGTCAGTGATACCGGCGCCTCGGCGCTCGATGGGGTGACGCAGACCAATACCATCACCCTGGAGGGCAGCTCTGAGCCATTTGGCATTATCAAACTGTTTGATATGGATAGCCCCGGCACGGTGCTCGCCGAGGTTGAGGCGAATAACCGTGGTGAGTGGACGTTTGAGTATCAGGAAAGCGGCGGAAGCATAAAAACCTTCGGTGATGGCGTTTATCGATTTGCGGCGCGTACCGCCGATCTGGCGGGTAACCAAAGCGCGCTGTCGCGGGAATTTGTGGTTGATATCGATAACGTCGCGCCCGCCAAGCCAGCGATTAGTGGCATTACCCCAGATACCGGTTTATCGGGCAGCGATGCCATAACGCGTACCAATTTGATGCTGTTGCGTGGTAGCGCCGAAGCGGGTGCCGCCATCAATGTCTATCGAGAAGCTAGCTCAGGGTCGGACACGCTGCTCGGAACGGCGGATGTCAACGAATCGGGCAATTGGGAGTTTGACCTCGCCGGGCAAAATCTCGCCGAAGGTGATCACACCCTCTATACCAAGGCGGTGGACCTAGCGGGCAACGAGAGCGTGGCTTCCGATAACTTCACACTCGAGGTCGATACGACGGCGCCAACGCCGGTATCCGCGCTGACCATCAACGGCACCGTTGATGCGGCTTACACCAATCAATCCAGCCTGGATGTGTCCGGCGATGCTGAAGCCGGTGCCCGGGTGTCAATCAGTGTTGATGGCGAGCTGGCTGGTTTGGTTGTGGCGGGTAATGATGGCAGCTGGGCGCTGAATTCCGCGGCATCCCTGAATGATGGCCAACATTCGGTCACCGTGCAGGTTGAAGATGTGGCGGGCAACGTCAGCATGTTGCGCCAGCACCTCTTTGAGGTGGATACCGTGGCGCCGTTGGCACCGGCCATTCAGGGGCTGTCGAGCGAGACCGATTCGGGACGTCGTGATGATGACGCCGTCACCAACAACGACAAACCGACACTGCAGGGTTCTGCTGAGCCAGAGAGTACGGTTGAAGTATTTGATGGTTCGACAAGTCTGGGTACAGCCATCGCCGATGAGGGTGGCAGCTGGACCCTTGACCTCACCGCGGCGCTGAGTGAGGGCAGCCACGGACTAACGGCCAAAGCTACCGATGCCGCGGGCAACACCAGTGCCGCCTCAAGCAGTTTCTCAGTGGAGGTCGATCAAACCGATCCAACCGCGGCGCTCAATACCGTGGCTGCCAGTGACGTTATTAATGCCGCGGCGAAAACTGAGGGCGTGACGCTCACCGGCACGCGGGCAGCCGATGACCGTGTCGTGTTGACACTGGGCACCGGCTCGTCTGCCGTTCAGGTAATCCCTGAGACCGATGGTACCGACTGGTCTTACACGCTCACCGATAGTGACTACGCCGCGCTGGGCGAGGGCACGGCGCAGTCTATCGCTGTGACATCTACCGATATTGCCGGCAACGACGATACCGAGCAGCGTGATATCACCGTGGTGACCACGCCGCTGGCCGCGCCGGATGTGCCGGTGCGTCCTAGCAGCGACACCAGTGAAGATACCCCCACTTTTGATGTTGGGTTGCCTGATAGTACCGCCACCAATCGCCTGCCAGCCGCCGGTGATACGCTCGAATTAGTCGATGGCAACGGCAACGTTCTGGCGTCGGCAACGCTCGCTGATGGAGACCTAGAGGGAACTGTCACACTCACTGCGAGCGCAGCACTGGCCGACGGCGATTATCAAGTGTTTGCCAAGTTGACCGATGCCTATGGCAACGAGCGGCAATCGGACACGGCGTTTGCGCTGACGGTTAACACCGCAGCGCCCGATGCGCCCTTAGCACCGAGGCTGCAGGCTGCCGACGACTCCGGGCGCAGCGACACCGATCGCATCACCAACGAGGCGGCGGCCAGTTTCACGGTCAATGTGGCAGCTTCAAAGCTTGATGGTGGCAGTGAAAACCCAACAACCAGCGACACCGTTGAGTTGGTTCGGATTGATGGGGTCAGCGAGACGGTGCTGGGCACCGCAAGCTGGGCTGATGGCGATGTGACCATCGCCGCGACTGATAATGCGCTATCAGCGGGAACCAACACATTGGTTGCTCGTGTCGTGCGCAGTGGCGTTACGGACTCACCCGATTCCCCTGAGCTAGTCGTTACCTTAGACACGACAGCACCCGGGGCGGTTACGCCGACACTCAATACCGACTCGGGTAGCAGTAACGCTACTGCCGAGCAGCGCCCGTTGATTGATGTGGCGCTGCCTGGTGGCGCCGCGATCGGTGACCGTCTGACGCTGAGTGATGACAGCAACAATGTCGTCGCCAGTGTTGATCTGACTCAAGCGATGGTCACTGCATCAAGCGCGACGCTGCGCCCGGACGCAGATCTGGCCGAGGGCAGCTACACCCTGAGCGCGACCCTTGAAGACATCGCCGGCAATGTCAGTGCAGCGGGCAGTGATCTTAGCCTCACAGTGGATCTCACCGCGCCTTATGCGCCGCGCATCAGTGGGTTTAGCCCTGACAGCGGCCGTCTGGATAGTGATGGGATTACCAAAGACAACGGCTTTACGGTGACTGGTACGGCCGAAGCGAACGTTGCTATTGAGCTATTTAACGGTGATGCGCTGGTCGGTAGCACCGCGGCCGACGGTAACGGTGACTGGTCGTTCGATACCAGTACATTGGGTTCCGCGCTTGCTGACGGTGATTACAGCCTCAAGGCCTACGCAGTCGATGCCGTGGGTAACCGCAGCGACTCCAGCCCATCGCTCGGCGTCACAGTGGATACCGCAGCACCGGCGCTGGGTATTGCCAAGGTCGGTAATAACGACAACATCAATGCCTCGCTCAAAGAGCAGGGCGTGACCTTATCAGGTAGCAGCGAGCCGGGCGCGGACCTGCGTGTTCAGCTCTATGACGCCAAGACTGGTGGCAGCGAAGTCCTCGATACAACCTTGAGTGTGAGCAGCAACGGCCATTGGTCCTTGTCGTTAAACGAAGGCGTCCTCGATGCATTGGGCGATGACGGCGATAAGCGTATCGAGGTGACTGCAACTGACATCGCTGGCAACGCGGTTACAGAAACGCGTGAGATAACCTTGGCAACGGACGCCCCGGCCGCTCCTTCGTTGGCGCTTGATCAGGCAGATGATTCTGGCCGCGAGAATGACGATGCGATCACTAACGTCGCTCAACCAACCTTTAGCGGCACGGCCGCAGGCGCGGAGAGTGTGCAAGTGGTTTTGGATG
The DNA here is from genome assembly GCF_047086965.1 of Roseovarius halophilus (ex Wu et al. 2025). Taxonomy (NCBI): domain Bacteria; kingdom Pseudomonadati; phylum Pseudomonadota; class Alphaproteobacteria; order Rhodobacterales; family Roseobacteraceae; genus Roseovarius; species Roseovarius halophilus (ex Wu et al. 2025). The sequence goes on from NZ_JBKOTX010000017.1 coordinate 26,602, forward strand.
GCGTGGTTATCGCCACCGCCGATGTCCTGAACGACAACACCTACAGCTTTACCACGGCGAGCCCGCTCGCGAACGGTGATTACACCCTGTCGGCCTTTGCCGTGGATGGTGCCGGTAACCGCAGCCCGATGAGCGATGAGGTGACCTTTAGCGTCGATCTGCAGCGGCCATCACCGACGCAGCTACTAGGTGACGCTCTGGTCAATACCGGTACACCGACGCTGACCGGCATGACTGAGCCCAACGCTGATGTCGTCATCACCAATGGCGATAACTCGATCAATGACACCATTCGGGCAGATGCTGATGGGCAGTTCACCTGGACGCCGTCGCCAGCACTAGGGGAGGGCGATCATCGCCTCGAAGCGGTTGTTGTGGACATTGCCGGTAACCGCTCGGATCCCTCAGACGAATTTAGTTTGACGGTTGATACCAGTGCACCGAGTAAGGCCGTCATTGATGGCGTTAGCGCGACGGCTGGCGACTCGCCGGGCACGATTGTTAATCGCCTGGAGCAACAAGTGCTGCGCGGCAGCGGTGAGCCCGACGCCACGCTCGCGGTCTACCAAGACGGCGTCCAGCTTGGCGAGACGCTGGTCAACCAGTTTGGTCAGTGGAGCTTTGACATGCGCTATGCGCGCAATGACGACGGCTCCATCGATATCGAGACCGAAACACCGCTTGCTTCCGGCAGCTATAACTTTACAACGCGCCAGACCGATGAAGCGGGGAATATCTCAGCAGAATCCAACGCCTTTACGGTAACGGTGGATACCTCGCCGTTGGCGGTTTTGACATCGTATGACGGCTCGGGCTCAGCCCCATCGACGGATGATTATGCCGCCGCGGGTCTTAACGATGTCAGCGCAGGCACAGTCGGTAATCTGAATAGTTTCCTTGGGTTATTGCCGACCGACGACAAAGACTCAGCCGATGAAATCCAGGCCATGGTCGATGCCTATAACAAGCTGTTAGCGACCGCGGCTGGCGAGGCCCCGTCGCCAGCGTTGGCACAAAGTGACTTCGACGCGCTCGGGATCAGTGGTGTCGATAACACCAACATTACCGCGGTCGTGGAGGTCATCGAGCTTAGTTCAGATGACGGTTCAGATGTCGCCTCACCCAGCGCATTGGGCGCGATGGTTGACTCGGCTGAATCGTTGGCCGCCGGATTCTATCTTCGGGATTACGCCGAAGGCGATGGCATTCGTGTAGCGGACGATGGCACTGAAGAGGCGATGGCGGCTCCCACGTTGGATCAGTACCTGCAAATGGGCGTCGCTGGCTTGGATGCCGGGACCGATGCCGAGAACACGCAGTTGTTGGGGGCAGTGAATAGTGCTCTGCTAACCGCGCCTGTTAATGGCGCCATCGCCAGCGAAAAAGAAACACTGCAGGCGGTTATTGATGAGTACGCCGCCATTCTGGCGCACTCAACGACCGATGCCACGGGTGGGCCGAGTGCCGATGACTACGCGGTGATCGGGGTGGCGCTTGATGACGCGGTTAAGACCGGCGATGGCTTTGATCTGTTTGACGAGGCCATTGGCAGCGCCGGTAAAGATGCCATCGATACCGTGCCAGAAATCGAAGCGCTGGCCAGTAGCGCCACCCGGGTCATGGAGACGGTTAATGACGGCACGGCCGATCCTGCACTCACGGCGGCAGAACTTACGGATCTGGGCCTAACCGGAGTAACCGATGACAACGTCAACGCGGTGGTGGATGCCATTGCGGCGAAGACATCGACCAGCGATGTGGCAAGCCTAAGCAATCTGCAAACGGTCGCTGATGATGGCGATCAGGACCACACGGATGCATTGGCGGTTATTGAGCGTTATGCCGAAGAAGATGGCAGCAATCCGACTGACGGCAATGCGTTCGTGACGCCTTCCGCCGCTGATTATCGGGCCGCCGGCGTGGATCTCTCCGCACAGACCGTGCCGCTTGACTCGAGTGTTTTTGCAACGGCACTGAATACCGTGCTGGCAGCCGGCAGCGTGGCGGGGGCCGATGTTGATACCACCGCTGAGCTCACCCCGGTGGTCGAGACTTATGCCACGATTTTAACAGCGGCGGATGCGGGTACAGCACTCAGCCTTGATGAAACTGACTATGCGCTGCTGGGGCTGACAGACGTTGCTGCCGATGCCAATGCGGCGACGCTGCTCAGCAACGCGCTGCCCGGCAAAGCCGTGGCCAATGTCGATACCTGGCCGGAACTGAAGGCGCTTGCCAGCACCGCCGCAAGCGTCACGGCGACGGCCGATGGTACGCCGGCCAATCCGCCGCTCACCGCGGCAGAGCTGACCGCGCTCGGTATTAGCGATGTCAGCGATGACAATCTCGATGCGGTGGTCGCGGCGATTGCTGGTGAGGCTGATGGCGCGGCGGTCGACGATCTGACCAAGCTGGATACGATTACTTCGGCTGTCTCGGGGGCATTTACTACGGCGCTCGGCACGGTCGCGAATTACGCTGGCGATGGCACTGACGCCATTGGTCTGGATAGTGACAACGGCGATGCTCAGTACCCCGCGCCTGGAGCGAGTGACTATCAGGCCCTTGGCATCGACGTTGCCAGCCCCGCTGATGATGACCTGATCGCTTCCGTCAACACGGTGCTCGCCTCAGGCCCAGTTATAGGCGCCGACGATGTGGCTGAGCCAGACGTCAGCACGGCGGCAGAGGTGAAAGCCATTTTCACCGCCTATGAGACGATCCGCACGGCTGACGCGACTGACGGCACCATTGCAGCACTGAATCTTGACCAAACGGCCTACGAGGCGCTTGGCCTCGGTGTGGTAATTGATTTCAGTGCGGATGCCGCTGAGAAGGTTTCGCTGCTCAATACCGTGCTGGATGCCAAATCAGCCACGGTTGCTGACGTGGATGAGTGGGGCAAGCTCAAAGTGCTGGCGGAAACCGTTAACGGCGTGATCGACACCGCCGCGGGTAACGCCGCCGACCCGGATTTAACGGCCAGTGCCCTCGGTGACCTTGGCCTGACCGGTATTGACTCTGGCAACATCGATGCCGTGCTCGCAGACATCGCGACGGCCGGTGTGTCGGGGGTTAGCACATTAACCGATCTTGATAGCGTCGCGAGCGCGGCGGTGTCCGGGTTTAATACGGCGCTCAGCAATATCCAAGCCTACGCGGGCGATAGCACCAACGCCACTGGGGTCGGCAGCACGGCGCCAGCACAGGCTGATTACGAGGCGCTGGGAATTGACTTTACGAATGTGACAGACGTCAGTGGTTTGGTGACATCCGTTAATACCGTACTGGCCTCTTCGCCCGTCGAGGGTGCTGATGTGGCAACGGCCGCGGAAGTGAAGGTCATCGTCGAAGCCTACGACGCGATCCGCATGGCTGATGCCACCGACAGCAGCACGCCCGCCTTGGCGCTTGCGCAGTCCGACTACGAGTCGCTCGGTCTCGATGGCGTGGTGGACTTCACGGTGGACGGTGCCGACAAGGTCGCACTGCTGAATTCCGTGCTGGATGCCAAGTCGGCAACGGTTGCCGACGTTGACGCGTGGGACGATCTCAACGGTTTGGCACAGACCATTGATGGCGTTATCGAGACCGCAGCGGGGCGCACCGCTGATCCCGTCCTAACCGCTGATAACCTCAACGATTTGGGTGTCACGGGAGTGACCGCGGACAACCTCGATGCCGTCGTGGCAGCGTTAGCGGCTGAAGACACTCAGGATCTGAATTCATTGGATGAGCTGGCCGTTGTCACCGATGCGGCGGTTCAGGCGCATAGCGATGCGGTTACACGCATCGGCAGCTACGCCGATGCACCGGTGGGTAGTGCGCCGAGCGTCAGTGATTATGACGACGCCGGTGTGACGCTTACGCCAGCCGCTGGCTCAACGCTGACCGATGCCAAGTTCGCTGACGGCTTTGCCACACTCTTGGCAGGTAGCGAAATCAGCAGTAATGACGTCGATAGCGCCGATGACATTCAGACCCTAGCCGACGATTATGCCGCGATTCTCGAGGCGGCTGAGGATAACACCGCCGCCTCGCTAACCAAGGATGAGTACGCGGCGCTGGGGCTGACAGGGCTGACGGACGAGGAAGCTTCACTGCTCAATGAGGCGATGGCCAACCAGAGCGCCGATCCCGCGCTGACCCTCGCGGACCTTGAAGCACTGGCCGATACCGTTTCACGAGTCATGGATACCGTTGGTAACGGCTCGGCGGATCCGGCGCTCACCGCAGCTGAGCTGACGGCGCTCGGTCTGAGTAGTGTCACTGACGATAATCTGAATGCTGTCGTTGACGCGATTGCTGCTGAAACATCGACCAGTGATGTTGCCAAGTTAACCGAATTGCAGGACGCCGTTGATGCCGGTGACACGGCTTACACCTCTGCGCTCGCTAAAATAGAGACCTACGCCGAGAACGACGGCGGCACACCCGCGCCAACGGCCGCGGACTATTCGACCGCGGGCGTCGATTTGACCGGCTCGCCTTTGACAGAAACACAGATGGCGGCTGCCGTCACTGGGGTACTGGCTGATGCCGATGTCGCAGGCGCTGAAGTCGATGAAACAGCAGAAGTGCAGGCCGTGGTCGATACCTACAGCGACATACTCAACGCGGCAAATGACCCGAACGGCACGCTCGCGTTAGATAACGCTGACTATGCAAAGTTAGGCATCGATGGCTTAAGTGCAGATTCGGCAAGCCTGCTCAGCGATGTGCTGCCAGGCAAATCAGTGAGCGATCTTGACTCAGCCGCTGAGCTCGATGCGCTAGCCAGCACTGTGAGTCGCGTTGAAGAGACTGCGGGTGGAACCGCGGCTGATCCAGCGTTGACGGCCGATGAATTATCAGCACTGGGCATAACGGGTGTCACCAGCAACAACCTCAATGCGGTGCTTGACTCGATTAACGGCACCAGCCCAATGGCGAGCTTGGCGGACCTGCAGGGTGCTGTTGATTCTGGCATCGGTAACTACATTGCCGCGCTCGGTGACATCGTAGATTACGCGGATGGAGAAGCTGGTTCGGTTGCACCAATTGCCGCCACCCTTGATCTGGTTGGCGTGACTGATCCTGATGGCGCGGACACCTTATCTGACCCACTACTAAGTGCGGTACAAAATTCGATTGCTAGTCTTGACGGCGCCGACGTCAATAACACCGAGAAGCTGCAGGCCATCGTTGATAGCTACGATGTCATCCTCGATTGGGCGGAAACGGATGGCGGCCGCACTGAACCCACCCAGGCGAATTACCTGGCCGTGGGAGCCGATCTGGGCGCCCTTGAGGGCAACCCCAATGGACTTTCTCTGCTCAACGATATCCTTGCCCAGACCACGAGCAAAGCCGCTGATGTCGACACCATCGCAGAACTTGAGAGCGTGACCGACATTGTCGAAAAGCTGATGCGCCAGGTTGCGGGGGAAACCTTGAGCCCGGCACTGACGGCAACGAATTTCTCAGCGATCGGTATCAACGATGTTACCGATGATAATCTTGATAACGTAAAGGCAGCACTGGCAGCTTCTCAGGACAGTGGTTTTGAGATCAACAGCTTCGACAAGCTGCAGGCATTCACTTCGGTGCCGACCCTGAGCATCGATTTAGTGACCGGTGATGATGTTATCAACAGCCTCGAAGCAAACCAGGCAGTCGTGTTAACAGGTTCGGTGACCAATGTGGCCGACGGCACGACCGTGACGATCAAGCTGATCAAGGCTGGAGTTACAGATATCGAAGAAACTGCGCTCGTTCAAAACGGCCAGTGGAGCTTGGGTCTGGATGCCTCGAGCCTGGGTGATGGCGAGTACACGCTCAAAACCAGCGTTGAGAAGTTTAATGTCGACTACGATGTACAAAAGCCCGTTACGGTGGATACAAGCGCACCGACGGTGAAGATCACAACGATTGCTGGTGACAACAAATTTGACGCCAGCGAACGATTTACTGAAACCCGTACAGATGCGAGTGCAGTGGTCAGTGGCGAGACAGCGACGGTAGACAGTTTAGAAACATCTCGCCCACGCCCGGTGATCAATGGCTATGCAGGGATTGATGAAACCACCGGGCTTCAAACCGGCGATGGTCTGACGGTTGAAATCCTGGATGGAAATAGTGTGGTGCACACGGCGGCATTGTCGGATGTCGACGTGGCAGAGTCTGGGTTTAGCTACAACGGCGGCAAATGGACGCTTGATCTCGGACTGAATGGCGCGCCTGATTTTGGCGCAGGGACATACTCAGTCGAAGTGACCACAACGGTGAATACAACAACCCCCGATGGAAATGGTGGTTCGACGACTACATCGGCTGATTACACGACCTCATTTACTGATGTCATCACTATTCAGTCTTTAAACACCGTAGAAAATCCGCCCGTTTTGGCAGGCACAACTGCTGCTGATACCGAAAGGGTAGAAGTGGTCTTTAACGGCGAGCGCTATACCGTTGATTTAAGTGGCATTAATGCCACCACCTGGAATTTCACGTTGCCTGATGGTGATGCCGCTGCTCTCCAGCATGGTCAGAGTTACATGGCTGAGGTTTTTGCGTTCGATGCGGCGGGGAACCGCTCTGTGTTGGATACACAGACGTTAGAGGTCGATATCGCACCGGCGGGTACACCAACGGTGGAATCGCAACTGATCAATAACGACATGGTAGTAAACACCGCTCTTCCGGACCTTGCTGGCAAGGCTGAAAAGGTAGGATCCGATGGCTCTATCGCGCTCGACACTTCGAATGACACTCTGATAGTGACGATTGGTGACGGTGCGAATAGCAAGTCTTACAAAATTGGAGCCGAGGTAACTGACGACTCAGAGCTTTCTTACGACGACACCAACGGTGTATGGGCGCTTGATCTTTCGAACATCAACTCGGTCCTAACAGATGGCATCCATGATGTTGTCGTTGAGGTCACCGCTGGCGGCGTTACTCTCACTGATGTCTCGAGTAACGAGCTGGTCATCGATACAACGCCGCCAGCGCTTGGCACCGTCACGATGACGCCTGATCTTTCTGGAACCGCGGCGACCAACCAGCAAACAACGACCTTTAACGGCTCCGGAGCTGAAGCCGGTGCGGTGATAAAGGTTGAGCTAACAACTGATTCAGGCTCTTCGGCCAACATTACCAACCAGTTTGATGAAATCGTTGTGGCTGCCGATGGCAAATGGAGTATTGCCGACATGCCATTTGCGGATGGCGCGCATTCAATCGCTTTCACCGCAGTTGATGAAGCGGGTAACATCAGTTCGGCGGAAACCTTCGACTTTACCGTTGACACAGAGGCTCCGACTTTTGACAGAACGGCTACGCCGCCTCGAGAGTTGAGCCCCGATATTATTGTTGATAAGCGTGATAATTCGACTGAAACGCTGACTTACACCTCCGGCAGCACACCAACCACAGGCGACAACACTCCGACCATCAGCGGCACGGCCGAAGCGGATTCCACGGTTACGATTTATTCCGGCACGACGGCGATTGCCACGGCCGACGCTGATGGTAGCGGCGACTGGACCTACACCTTTGCTGACCCACTGGCTGAGAGCGAACACACCTTCAAGATCACTGCCACGGATGAAGCCGGCAACGTCAGTGACTTCAGCAATGAGATCAAACTAGAGGTCAATCGCAAGGCCGAGGCGTTGGATATTCTCAATACCTACGCCAATGCCAACCTCGAGAGTGAGACGGCCTCGATTGCTCCGAATGAAGAGGATTACGCCATCCTGGGAGTTACCGGTGTTACCGCCGATAACATTGATGCCGTTAATGATTCCATCAAAGCGGATTTCACAGCCGAGTTGACCAATATCTCGGCAACGGAAGAAGCAAACGGTTATCTCACGTTTACCGCTGATGTTGGTACTGGAAGTATCGAGTTCACGAATCTAATCAAGGCGGACACTGCTTATGCGGGTATAACCGGTGTTAGTGATCTAGCTTCGCTTAACACCCTGACAGACGACCAGTTACTCGGCTTCTTGATGGCGAATGACTCGCTTGCCACAACCAGCCAGGACAAGGGCACTCGTAGTGAGGTCACGACCCCAACAAGTGGTGTCTATGATCTGTCTGGGGAGGCCGATAAATCCGGTTACCTCAATCTCAATTCGAGTGAGCTGCCAGCATCGGGTGACACGCTCACCATCAAGCTGGCGGAGTTTGATGACACTGCCGGCAATAAGAGCGACGTTGATAACGCCTCACACGGCAGCAAGTCGGATCAACGCGTTGTGCTGCCCGATCTCTCTGTACTAGAGGGAACACTCGTCATTGAAAATATGACGCTATCCTCTGGTCCGTCCCTGATTAACGACGTACTCGATTTGAGTGCGACTCAAACGCTGGATCGCGCCGCGTTGCAGGCTTTTGTTGATACAGAGCTCGCCCGCGAGTCGGTGGAGGCCATTCTGCACTACGCCGGCGACACAACCGATGACGCTGATGGCGACCCGCCGGCCGTTGCGGTCTATGAAAAGGCCGATATAACGCTTGATCCGCCCCTCGGTATCACATCAACTGAGCTGGTTGATGCCGTTAATACGGCACTCGCCTCAGGCCCAATCACCGAGAACAGTCTTGCCGATGCCACTGGCATTCAGGCCGTTGTAAATGCCTACAAGACAATTCTGGATAAGAGTCGTGATAGCACCGCGGCACCTGGCCTTGATGCAGATGCCTATCAGGCACTTGGCCTGAGTGATGCATTGGGCCTTCTCAATAATTCGACTCGCGATTCCGAAGATAACGATCGTGCTGCGCTGTTTGATGACGCACTCAAAGCGCGCGCGCTCACTGGTGTCGATCAGTGGGTTGAGCTCGAGGCGGTAGCGACTACGGTCGGCCGGGTTATGGATACGGCGGACGACAACGTGACTGATCCCGATCCGGCATTGACACGCCAAGATTTGGGATCACTCGGCCTGACTGGCGTTACCGATGACAACCTCAACGCGGTGGTAGATGCGATTGCGGATCTGGTGAGCACCGCCGATGCCGACGATTTGACCAAGCTGCAGGCTGCGGTTACGGCAGGCCAGAGCGCTTATACCTCCGCGCTCAAGGTGATCGAAGACTATGCTGATAGTGATGGCACTGCCACGGCACCGAGCGCGGATGACTTCCGCCTGGCCGGCGTGGAGGTCTCTGGCCCCGGTGGGGTGAGTGACGGTGCCCTCTTGGCCGCGGTCAACACGTCTCTGGCTACTACAGCAGTAGATGATGTGGATGCTGATACCACCGCTGAGGTGCAGGGCATTGTTGATACCTATGCCAGTGTCCTCGAGGCCGCCGATGCCGATCCAGGGTCTCTGAGTCTGACTGCTGCCGACTACGCCATACTGGGTGTGTCGGGTGTGGATAGCGATGGTGCCACGCTCCTGAACAGCGTGGTGCCTGATAAAGCCGCGGACGATGTGGATACGACTGGCAATCTGCAGACGCTGGCCAATCAGGCGCAGGAAGTACTGGCGCTGGCAGCCGATACCGATCCCGCGCCAACAATCACAACGGCTGATCTTGAAGCCTTGGGCGTTACCGGTGTGACCGATGCTAATCGCACGGCTGTACTGGCTGCCATCAAAGCGAGTGACCCGAGCGCAGTCAATACCGCCGATAAGTTGGACAGCGTGGTGGCCAGCGCGATCGCGGCTTACAACAACGCGTTAACGGTGGTGCGGGACTACGCCGATGATGATGGCTCAGCCCCACGTGCGACGGATTACCAGCGTCTTGGTCTGACCGATCTGGCAGGTGATCCAGCGTTAATAGAGGCGTTAAACAGTGTGTTGGCCTCGTCTGAGGTGGTCAGCGGGGACATTGTCGATGCCGATGATATTCAGGCAATGGCGAATGTCTATAACGACATCCTGACAGAAGCGGCTGCTGACCCCGGTGCATTAACGCTCACCGACAGTGATTACGCGCTGCTCGGTCTGGACGAGGTGGATGGCGCTTCTGCAGCGCTTCTGAACGATGTGCTTGCTGACAAGGACGTGGCTGACATAGAGCGCTGGGACCAGGTCGCGGCGTTGGCTAGCACGGCGGCGCGGGTCACCGCTACAGCGGATGGCACACCTGCTGATCCGGCACTAACCCCGGATGAGCTCAACGCGCTGGGTATTAACAATGATCCGGTCACCGACGATAATCTGGCAGCGGTCACCGCCGCTCTGGCAAACGCCAATGTTGCGGGCGTCGATTCGTTGAGTGAATTAGATACGTTGATCACTAGCACGGTGAATGCTTTTGACACGGCACTGACGAACGTTGGTAACTATGCAGGCGGTGCCAATACTGCCGCGGGAGGTACCGCCCCAAATCAAGCCGATTACGAGGCGCTGGGAATTGACTTCACAAATGTGACGGACGCCAGTGGTTTGGTGGGTTCGGTCAATACGGTGCTGGCGTCACTGCCGGTTGTGGACACCGATGTGGCGACTGCCACGCAGGCTAAAGTGATCGTCGAGGCGTATACCGCGATCCGTGCCGCCGACGATCAGGGCACGCTGGCTCTGGATCAAGCCGCTTACGAAGCCCTCGGCCTTGATGATTTGCTGGACTTCACGGCTGACGGTGCTCAAAAAGTATCGCTGCTCAATACCGTGCTGGATGCCAAGTCAGCCACGGTTGCTGACGTGGATGAGTGGGCCGAGCTCGAGGGGATCGCGGAAACTATCAATAGCGTGATTGATACCGCTGCGGGGCGGACAGCCGCTCCCGCGCTGACGGCGGCTAACATCAATGCATTGGGTATTACTGACGACCCGGTTGATGGCGATAATCTCGCTGCGGTGACGGCGGCCATCGCCGACGCCGCTGTCACTACCAGTGATGTGGATTCGCTGAGCGAGCTGAACACGCTCGTCACCAGTACCGTGAGTGCCTTTGATACGGCACTAACTAAGGTTGGTGGCTATGCCGGTGATGGCAGTACTGCATTTGATGATAGCAGCGGCGTTCCCCAGCTATCAGACTATCAAGCACTGGGAATTGATTTCAGCACGTTGAGCGATGACGCCGATCTGGTGGATTCCGTTAACACGGTGCTGGCCTCGCTGCCGATTGAGGGCGCTGATGTAGCTACCGCCGGGGACGTTAAGGCGATAGTTGCGGCCTACGACGCCGTTCGCAACGCCAATGATCAAGGGAATCTGGCACTGGGCCAGGCCGCTTATACCGCCCTTGGCCTTGGTGGCGTGGTGGATTTCACCACTGATGCCACCGAGAGGCTCTCTCTGCTCAACAGCGTGCTCGATGCCAAGTCCGCCAATGTAGGTGAGGTCGATGACTGGGCTGACCTTAAAGCGGTGGCTGAGGTTGTCGGTCGGGTGATGGATGCTGCTGACGGTGGCACCGCGAGCCCGGCGTTAAGCGTCGCCGATCTGGAGAAACTGGGTCTGACGGGCGTCACTGACAACAACCTGAATGCGGTGACTGAAGAAATCACCGGATTAGCGACCACCGCCGTTGATACGCTGACCGAACTGCAACAGGCAGTTACTGACGGCAACACTGATTACACCAACGCCCTTCAAGTCATCGAGGACTATGCCGAGAGTGATGGTGATGGCACTGCCTCTGCTCCCACAGCTAGTGACTTTGACCTCGCTGGCGTCGCAGTCGTCAGCCCAGCTGGAGTAAGCGATAGTGAACTCATCGATGCGGTCAACACCGCGCTGGCCGCGGCGCCAATGGCTGGCGAAAACGCTGACAGCACCGCCGAGGTGCAGGCGATTGTCGATGATTACGCGAGCGTTCTCGGTGCTGCGGCTGCTAACCCCGGGAGCCTCAATCTCAGTGATTCCGATTACGCTACCTTGGGCGTAACCGGGGTGGATGCCGATGGCGCGACGCTGCTCAACAGCATCCTGCCTGGTAAATCGGTGAGTGAGGTTGATACAACAGCCGCGCTGCAAGCTCTGGCTGATCAGGCGCAGGCGGTGGTGGCGCTGGCGGCAGATGCAGACTCCGCTCCTGACGTTTCCAAAGCCGATCTTGAGGCTCTGGGCGTTACCGGCATCACCAACGACAACCTCGCCGCCATACTCAGCGCCATCGCTGAGAGCGATAGCAGCAGTGTGAATACACAGACTGGTTTGCAGAGCGTGGTGGATGCCGCCGTTACAGCCTTTGATGCGGCGCTGGCGAAGATCGAAGCCTACGCTGGTGACAATGACGAGGCGACGCCTGACGCCGATGATTACCAAGCCATCGGCATGGACCTGAAGGGCTTTAATGCCACGCAAATGGCCACAGCCGTGACCTCGGTGCTTGCCACCGATGGCGTTGTCGGCACCGATGCCGATACCGCCGCGGATGTCCAGGCTATTGCCGATGCCTACGCCAAAGTCTTCACCGCCGCGGACGATACGTTTAACTTTAATGCGGGCGATGTGGATAATGCGCTGCTTGCCACGCTGGGCTTTGCCAATCTCTCTGACGAGCGCCTCGACTTCCTGCAGTCGTCACTCGACCTGCTCGATAATTCGGATGTGGCGACCTATGACGGTCTAGCCGGTGTGATCGCACTCATCGACGATGTCTTTGCCGTCGCTGAACAGGGTGCTGATGCCGATCATGACCTTGACCCGGCGGCCTTCGCGACACTCGGTATCCGCAATGTGACCGACGACAACGTCGATGAGCTGATTGAGAAAATCGGCACAACCTTTGATGACCCCGATGTGACCGGCGCCAAGCCCGCCCCGACAATGGCCGGTGTGCAGAGTGTGCTCAACGGCATTGCCGCGCTGAACGAAGGCCGCCAAGCACTGGTTGATGCCGCTGTGGGACAAGATGGGTCAGATACGGCGACCTCGGTTCGTGAGAGTAACTTCTTGAACGCCGGTATTTCGGGCATTTCAGCCGATGACGCCGGGGTCTTGAATGCGGTCTTCGCCAAACAGGCAAGCGAGAGTAAAGACAGCTTCAAAGACGTCGAGGCGCTGACCGATGCGTATCTCGACGCTCGCGGCAAACTCGAGGCGTTGGCCAACACGACCGCTGGCAGCGTACCGCTAACCGAGGCGGATTTTGTCGACCTGGCGATGGGTCAGCTCAATGATTCAGTTGCCGTTGACTTAGCAAATGACCTTCTCGATACCATGGACTATCAGGCGGCAGTCAAGACTCACGCCGATCAGCAAACAATCGCTGACTTAGTCGTTGGTTTGCGCGAACTAGCGGGTGATGGTGACCCTGACTTGGTCACACTCGACGCCCTCGAACATGTCGGCATCACAGGCCTTGATGCCTCGCTGATGCCTGCCTTCCTGTATTTGGTTGAGCAGACACCGGATGACGCCTCTGCCGTTGATAGCCGCGCGGATATTGAGGCGCTCGTTAACCAAGCGCAACAGCTGCAGAGTGATCGATTGGCGCAGATTCGGGATTACGCCGATAGCCCAACGGATAACCCCGCCCCGACAACGAGCACTTATGATTTGGCGGGGCTCTCAGGGGTGAGTGCGGATAACTTATCCGGGCTCGATTCAGTGTTGGCGGCGGCTACCATCGGGGCTGATGAAACCGACACGATTGCTGAGCTGCAAGCGATTATTGATGCCTATAACCACGTTAACAGCGATACAACGTCACCCGCGGCGGACTTTGCTGCCATTGGCGTCGATCTCACTGGCATTACTGACAGTGTGGTGATTGATCCGGACACCGGGTTTGGGCAATACGACGCGGGCATTGATTTGTTTAATGATTTAGTCGCTCAAGATGCCGTCGATCGGCCGGTTAGCCATGGTCATCTTCAGGCTGCCGCGGATTTTGTGGCCGAACTCTCCGAGCTCGCCAATGGTGATCCGGTCGACAATTATACGGCAGCCCTTAATGACCCGGCAGCGTTTTTAACCAATGCCAGCGAGGCGGGCTTAATTGCATTAGACGAGTTGGCTGTCGAGCCATTCCTGCAGCGGGCCTACGCCGAGGCAGACACACTCACCGATTATGCCGCCTTACTTGACTTAGCGCAACAGGCCAACGCGCAAGCGGCAGCGCTACGAGCAATCATTGAGTTCACCGAGGATAGTCAGGGTGAGGCAAGCGGTGAGGCGCCAGGCATCGACATTTTCGAAGCGGCCGGTATCGATAAGTTAGTTGCTGGTGGCGGTGTGATCATCGACGAGCAGGGTAACGCGATTGAGGCCGATGGCACCGATAACATCCTGCTCCATGAGGCGGTGACGAGCGCGCTAACCACCGCTGTCGTTGCTGGCGAAGATGTCGATTCGGTCAGTGAGCTACAAGCCCTCGTTGATAGCTTTGCCGCGATTTTGATGCATTCAGCAACACCAGGTGAGCCTGATGTTGCGGTGCCTGATACTAGCCATTACAACGCTATCGGTGCGAATACCGCCGGCGCATTATCGGCCGACGGCATCGCGCTGCTCAATGATGTGATCACGCGAAAAGCCGTGCCAACCATTGCCAGCACGCCGATGATTGAGTCGCTCGCCGGCACAGTGGATGAGCTAATGGCGTTGTCAGCCACGAATCTTGCCGCCGATGCGCCGCTACCGGATGGCACCGGCATGGATCAAACCTCGCTCGAGGCGCTCCATGAGCTTGGGATTCGTACCTTGTCGATGGATGACCTTGAGCAGTTCTATCGGTTAGTGGCCGAGACCGGTGATCCAACGGCAGTGGATAGCGTTGAGGAACTCCGTGTTCTATCCATCGAAGCGGCACGGCTTAACGCACTTGATCGGTTGCGGGCCTATGCCGCTGGTGAATCGGATCAAGCGCCACCAGCGAGCGACTATGCGCTCAACGGGATTGAGTTCGACTCACCGGTCCATATTGATGCCTTTAATGATGCCCTCGCCGGTGACAATGTCGTACTAGACGCCAGTGATGACACGGCGCTAGCCGATCTAGAATCAATTACTGGCAGCTATGCGGCGATTCTCGCCGAGGCGAATGGTGTTGCTGCCGATGCCGATACCACCGTAGACCCGGTCGCGGCCGATTTCACGGCGATTGGCGCTAATGTTGCCGCGCAGATCATGCCCGCACCGGGTGACAGTGCGGATCAGACGGCCACACTGTTCATTGAGGCCCTGAAGCTGGCTGACACCGATGCGGTGGCAACGGTTGCGCAGGTCGATCAACTGGCGAGTGCCTCGCAGCGTCTGATGAATAGCATCCTCTCACCGAATGCCGAGCCGGCGGACCCGGTCACACCGGCCGATTTCACCTTACTGGGCATGTCCGGCGTTACAGACTTCAATCTCGATGGTGTGCTCAGCGTACTCCAAGGCCCTGAACCAGCGGATGGTGAGACCAGACAGCCGATTGATCAGTATCTTGATATTCGCGAAGCGGTCGCCGAGCTACTCAATCAACTGCCCAAACCAAACAGCTTGGCAATAGAACTTGATGAGACACCACCCGGTGCGCTGCAAGGGGGGCCGCTACCGCTTGCTGATACCGGGGTGACAATCACTGGAAGTTTGGATGTCGCGGTTGATCCGACCGGCGACCGCTATTTGGTGTATGGCCGAATGGATGGCGCGGGTGGCCCGGGGGTGAGCGATGAGGATGGCTGGCAGGCGCTTAATGGTCCCGATCAGCTTAGCGATGTGAGTTGGGATGGCAATCACTTCACCTGGACCGGGGCCGCCGTCGAGCAGGGTACCGGCAAAGCGGTTCAATTTAAGGTGGTCGATACGCAAGAGGCTGATCGCGAAAGCGCTATTCGCACGCAGGCTTATCGCTACTACGACCCAGCGCTATTTCAGGATTTCGAAGGCCCGACGCTGCAAGTTCCTGGGGTGGATGAAAGTAATTCGATACCAGCCGATGCGATCCGCTTGCAAGTCGATATTAGCAGTGACGATATCCTCGCCAACACGGGTGCCGTGCGCTTGATGTTGGCGCCGGACGATGGTGATGATCCGAGGGAAATTCCGAGCGTATTTCATGCCCAGACCGGCTCGCTGATTCCTCTGTACGCTCTGCCTGAGGGTGGCTGGGATTTGTCGTATCAGCTGGTGGATTTCGCGGGTACCGCTTCGCAGCAAAGTGAGGCAGTGTCGCTAACGATTAGCTTGCCGCAAAACGTGCTCTCGGAGAATGATCCATTCGGGCATAACGTTGAGGCCGGCATTCTGTTGGATGCGATTTCGCGTGATCGCTTGTCAATCCGTGGTGATTCAAATGACCTCACCTTGGATGCCACGGGTGATCGCATTGATGCCATTCGTGAGCTTAACTCCGACATCATTCTCACCGAAGGTGGGGCGATGCGCGCCGAAACACAGATGGATTTGGTGGGTGCGCAAAGTGCGGATGTCAGTGACCTTAATCTAGCCCAGCAGGATTTATTGGATCGCTTTGGGCATTCTGCCTTTGATGCCTTCGAAGCGACCGACTTAGTGCGCTTCCGGCTCTACCCTCAGACCATGGTGGATCGGGGCGATGTCAGCCCAGAAGCACAGAATGACTTTGCCAACCGTGTGCGCGAAGCCTATACCGGCGTTCGCCACCAGGTCGATGTGCACATCGAGGACTCCACCTACGCAGTGGATGAATTTGAGGCGCGTTATTACAAGATCTATCCGGATGGAACAGTCGAGCATTTTGACTGGGATCCGGTCTCACAGACAGGTGCACGGGCGCAGGACACCGACGGTGATGGTTTCTATGATTTATTTACCTTGTTTATCCGTGAAGGCGGCCGTGGTGATGTGGATGGCGTAGCCGACGGCGTGGTGCTCGATCCCGGGTTTGGCGTTTTCTTTAGGCCGAATGCTGAAGAGGAAACCATTACGCCGGTCTCTCCCGGGCCGGTCTCTCCCGGGCCGGTCTCTCCCGGGCCGGTCTCTCCTGGCGGGGGAGGCGTTCCTCCGATGGTGGAGAGTAACATTAGGCCGGCAGATCGTTGGAATGATAGCGGCTTCAACAGGGAGATTCACCTTCCGCAAAAACGGGCAGAGAACGCACCGGATCGACTGGATGCGGCTGTCTTGAGGCAGTCTGAAATAGGTGACTTGGGCATCGCCCAACAAACCCCCATCGGTTTGCAACAGACCTTCGGCGAAGCAGGTCCCTTGCGTGGCATGGCCGTGGGCGGCAATCGGATGATGGATTTGGTTAGGACTATTTCGGATCCGTGGCAAACCGAACGCTCGACGAGTTGGCTGCGAATGGACGCGACCTTCGAATACACGCGCAGTGGTGGGTTCCACACCCTAGTGATGCCTTTGGAGGTGCCTGGTCTTGCGGTCCTTCGAGGACACCCGGACCTGCATCTGGAGTCCGGTGAGCGCTATATGGATGTCATTCGTCCCGACGCCTTTGTGCACTCCGATCCGGCAGCACAGGTGTTGCTGAAACTGGATACGTTTGACGACGAGGTGCTGCCAGAATGGATTCAGTTCAACAGCCGCACGGGTGAGTTAATCATTGAGCCGCCAGTGGACGCACCTGACAAACTTATTTTGCGGGTGACGGCCGCCGATGACCAGGGCAATAAGAAAAGTTTTGTGATCCGACTGCACCTCAGCGGTGAGGTGATCCGCATTGAGAGCGCCCGCAGTCTGGCTGAGCGCTTGCGCGAGGCCCGTTAAGAATGGCAGTACAGTTGCGCTCGCGAGCCGGGCAGGTCAACGATCGGATGGTTACGCTCGTGGAGCTCTCGCGTAAGGCGCGAATGGTCGAGCGTATCGAGGAGCTGGACTACCTTGTTGTTAATGCCACGCATCGCTTGGCCCCCTATCGGCAGGCAATTCTCTGGCGCGATGTCCATCAACCTGCCGCTCTGTCTGGGCTGATGTCGCTGGATGCCAATGCTCCGATGATGGGCTGGCTGACAAACTTCCATCGCCGTGTATTGAGTGATCGTGCTGCGGGGCCGGTGAATGTTGAGTCTCTCAGTGAGGAAGATCAGGCGGCCTGGCAGGAATACCTACCGTTGTATGCCCTGTGGTTGCCGGACATAACGGCCACCTCGGTGCCCTCTGGCTTGTTATTGGTGCGGGCGATACCCTGGAGCGATGAGGAAGGCACCCTGCTCGAGGAGTGGTGGCAGGTTTGGGCTCATGCCAAACGCTCGCTCCAGGGCGGTCAAGAGGCGCGTCGGCGCCTCACTCCTGGGGTGGTCAGGCAGTGGCTGTTGCCGGCAGAGCGTCCATGGTATCGCAAGCGGCTGATATGGATTGCTGCGGTTTTTCTGGTGCTTATGCTGCTCCCAGTTCGCATGACGGTCATCGCACCTGGACAGCTTGTGCCGGTTGATCCGCTAAGGGTCCGGGCCCCCATTGAGGGGGTGATTTCGGAAGTGCTGGTGAGACCGGCAGAACATGTCGAGGCGGGAGATCCGCTTTTCCGCTTCGATGATGAAATTCTCGAGAAGCGCGTTGAAGTCTCCCGTCGAGCTCTGAGCGCCGCAACGGAGCAGTATCAGCAATTTACCCAGCAGGCGTTGGATAATGACGAGTTTAGTGCCGAGTTAATTGAAGCAGCGGGGGCGGTTCAGCAGGCGCGCGCGGAACTGACTTTTCTCGAGTCGCGGCTGAACGACTCAACGGTCCGCGCCGCGATTGGTGGCGTTGCGATTTTTGATAGTGTCTCGGCGCTGATTGGCCAGCCAGTCGGCGTGGGTGAGCAGATCCTGCGCATCGTCGATCCGGGTAAAATCGAGATTGAGGCGTGGTTGTCCGTAGCAGATGCCGTCAATTTGCCGCCCGGCTCACCGGTCAACCTCTATCTTCGTTCCGCGCCGCTCAAGCCGGTCCGCGGGGAAGTTCGCTACGTCGCCTACGACGCCACGGAGCGACCCAGCGGGAACGTGGCCTACCGCGTTCGCGCGAGTCTTGATCAAGCGGATCTTCACCGCGTTGGCCTTAAAGGCACAAGCCGACTCAGTGGCGGCTGGACTACGCTGGGTTACTGGATACTGCGGCGGCCGATTGCCAGCCTGCGGACGCGGCTCGGTACCTGAACCATGACAGACTCGACAGCCCTTTCCATCATGCGCGACGAAATCACTGTCTATCCTGGGCCCACTGGGTCTAAGGGGCATCCGAGCTGGGTACTACACGATCCGGCGCCAAATCAATTTTTTCGACTGGATTGGCCCACTTACGAGATTCTCTGTCGATGGGACTATCGTTCGCCGGAGCTCATCGTTGACGCAGTGAACCGGGAAACGACACTTGAGATTACACTTGAGGACGTTGAAAGCGTTGCTGTGTTTCTCAATACGCACTGCTTGGTCAAGCGACTTGATTTTGCGGACGCCATGGAGCTTGCTCGGCGCAAACAGGCGAGTAAAAAAGCGTGGTGGCTTGACCTGATGCATCGTTACCTCTTCTTTCGGGTGCCGTTGATCAACCCGGATCGCTTCTTGGAACGCTGGCTCTTTATTGGCATTTTTCTTTTCTCACGGGGCTTTACACTGACGACCGGCATAGTGCTCCTGTTTTCGCTGATCAAGGTGGGCCAGCAGTGGGAGGTCTTTCAGTCGACTCTGCTGGATACCTTTTCCGTAAAAGGATTTATGACCTATGCCTTTGCCTTGGTGAGCGTGAAAGTTTTTCACGAATTCGGCCATGGCTTCATGGCTAAAAGGTACGGCTGCCGAGTACCAGTGATGGGTGTGGCCTTCCTCGTGATGTTCCCAATGCCTTACACTGACACCAACGAAGTCTGGAAGATCAGCGATCGGCGTAAGCGCCTCGCGGTTTCAACCGCCGGATTGCGTTTAGAACTTCTGGTGGCAGTTTGGGCAACCTTACTTTGGGTGATTTTACCCGACGGTGCAATTCGATCAGCAGTTTTCTTTCTGGCCTCGGTAAGTTGGGTGCTATCAGTGTTGCTCAATATCAGCCCGTTCATGCGCTTTGACGGATATTTTGTGCTAATGGACTGGCTGGACTATCCCAATTTGCATGCGAGGAGTTCGGCGTTGGCACGGTGGCGAATCCGTCGCTTACTATTTGGCTTGGATGAGCCCCCACCCGAGACATTATCCTTGGGGTTCCAGCGTTTCCTCGTGGTGTTTGCCATTCTCACCTGGACTTATCGGTTCATCCTTTTTATTGGCATTGCTATTTTGGTGTACTTCAAGTTCACTAAAGTGTTGGGACTTCTCCTGTTTGTTGTCGAAATCTACTGGTTCATCCTCGCACCTGTGATCAAGGAAGCAAAACTGTGGTGGGAACGCCGAGCGGAGATATGGGCACAGCTTCGTACACGCGCTACAATCATGGTGACGTTGGGATTCTTGCTTGTGTTTGTTGTACCACTGCCGAAGCCGGTGACCTCTGAGGCACTGATGCGGCCGGTCCGGTCAACGCAGTTGGTAGTGCCTGAAGCAGCCCGTGTAAAAGCGCTGGCTGTGAGCGACGGAGCGGAAGTGGTTGCGGGTAGTCAGTTGGTGGAGCTAGTTTCCCCCATGTTGCTTTTGAACCAGCAGATGGCGGCTATGCGTGCCGAAACGGCGACTAGGCGACATCAGGCCGCCAGCCTTGACAAGGAGCGCGCTGGCTCGCCGCGGCTGGCCAACGACCAGCGGGAGTCTAGACTGGCCGAGCTCGAGCGCGCCAATCGTGAAGTAACAAAGCTTTCGCATATCGCACCATATCATGGAACGTTTCGGCTAAACAATCCGGACATTGCCGAGGGCGAGTGGCTGGCAAAGGATACGGTCGTCGGGACGCTAGTTGATGCGGATAGCGGGATGGAAGTTTTGACCTGGATTGATGAATCCGCTATCGACCGTGTATCGATCGGTGCCAAGGCTACCTTTTTCTCGCAAAGCTACGGTGATGTTATCTCTGGACGGGTGGTAGAGATCGGAAGTGACGCGATTAATTCTCTGTCGTTTCCAGCAATGGCCTCAGTTTTCGGCGGCGATATTCTAGCGCGTGAAAAAGCCGGCGAGCTAATCCCGGAACGCGCGACGTATCGGGTTGTTGTTGAGCTCGACGGCACTGGACGTAACCGGGTAACTAGCGTCCATTATGGCCGGTTAAAAATAGGTGCGCGACCGGCTTCTCTGGCTGGACAGTACTTACGTATAGTCGTCTTAAGTCTGATACGGGAGCTCAATCCATGAATGACCAGAATTTGGCGCGCGGCTGGCGCGGTGTCGTCCTATGTTGCGGTTTCTCCGCGATCTTGCTCGCCGGGTGCGCGGCTGAGCCGGTGGCCATCGATCGGCAGACCATGAGCAATGATCTGATTCAGGATCGCCTGTTCGCCCAGAAAGATGTCCCGCCGCTTAGCGGACCACTTAGCCTCGAGGAAGCAATTGCACGAGCGATCAAGTTCAACCTTGATCATCGAGTGACCCTGATGGAGCAGGCCGTCGCTCGTGGAGAGTTTGATTTAAGCCGTTACGATATGCTGCCTCGTTTACTCGCCGATGCCGGTTACAGTATACGTAGCGAGCCCCGCCTCACCCGATCGGTTAATGCAGTCACCGGCGAGGAGCTGGAGTCGGATCCCACCATTAGCGCAGATCAATCCAGCTGGGATTTCTCCTCTGAGCTCAGCTGGAGCTTGCTGGATTTCGGAGCTAGCTTTTACGACTCCCAGCAGAATGCGAATCGGCTTCTGATCGCCAAAGAGCGACGTCGTCGGGCGATGCATCTGCTTATCATGGACGTCCAGACGGCTTACTGGCGTGCGGCCAGCGCCCAGGCTCTAGAGCCCGAGGTCGAGGCAACCATTCAGGTAACCCGAGCAGCCATTCAGGACACACGGCTTGCCCAACAGGGCAACGCGCAGGGGCCGATGGAACATCTCCGGCACGAGCGGGCTCTTCTGAGGACCCTGCGCGATATGAAGCAGGTACAGCAGGAGCTTGTGGCCTCGCGCGTTGAGCTCTCTAATTTGATCAATGCACCAGTTGATCAGCCGTTAGATCTGGATCCGCCGATGTCCCTTGAAAATCGGCCGCGAGTTCTGGAAGAACCGATGGAAGTACTTGAGAAGGTGGCCCTTTATAATAATGCTGATCTCAAAGAGCAGTTTTACGGCCTTGAAATCGCAAGGCTGGAAACCCGGACTGCTTTGCTCGATTTGATGCCCGACCTCTCCTTCAGCTGGGGGCCGAGATATACTACGGACTCTTTCTCACTCAACAATCAGTGGAACGAAGGCGCGCTGTCGGTGGGCTACAACCTGTTTAGTTTGCTGAATATCAGAAACGTAAGGAACCATGCCGAGGCTCGGGAAAAGCTTGCCCATATGCGCCGAGTCGCCTTGCAGATGACCGTTGTCGCACAGGTCCATATGGCGGCGCTTCACTCGAGAAACGCCCTAAGTCGGCTCGATATCGCGGAAGAGCTGCAACATGTAGAGCAGGAGATCGAGTTCCGAATGGTGAATCAGCACAAGGCCGGCACCATTAGCGACGTCGAGTTGGTGGGTGCTCAGGCAGAGGCAATTATGGCGGATCTACTGCGCTATCAGGCTCTTGCAGGTTTACACTCTTCGATGGGTCGTCTGCAGGCCTCTCTGGGGCTCGAGCCGGACATCAGTTCTATACAGGCCGCATCACTTGATGAGATCGAGCGAGAGGTGGGTATCACCTTGAAGAACTGGTATGTAAGCGACAGCTGGGCCCCACGAGCTTTTCAGCTTGACGGCTGAAAGTTCCAAGGGAGGAGCTCGTCGATCAGGTTTTTCGGATGGCTGGCGGCGATTGCGTAATCCGAGGTCATCCGGCCACCGATTCCGAAAGTATCCGGCCACCCAATCCAATTTTATCCGGTCAGTGATTCCGGGGTATTCGGCCACCCCTGGTAAGCGCCAGCTGGGCCCCACGGGCTTTTCAGCGTAAGCGCGAGCTGGCCCCCACCTTCTACCAGGTTCCGGGCAATGCGAGGCCGGTCCTGTCACAAGACAGGGAGTGCGTTTCTCAATGTGTGCTACGAATGCGTTTCTCCGATCGTTGGGGGTGGAGGTCTATGCGTCCGGTCAACGACGCTGGCCGGATGAGGTGAAGGCGCAGGTTGTCGCGGAGACCCTTCGGCCTGGTGCAACGGTCAACGCGGTGGCGGCGCGGTATGGTATCCGGCCGAACCAGTTGTCGGCTTGGCGGCGCATGGCGAAGGACGGCGATCTCGTCCTGCCGGCCGATGAGCGCGATGGGTGCGGATTTCAGAAATACCGGACAGCTATTTCGCTAATTCCCGGGCAGTTCCGGGAGGGCTTGGGCTCGGTTGGTCATCGCCTGCGCCGTCTCGGCATTCTGCCGGTCTTGAACAAGGCCGGGAGGGACCATGCCGAGACAGAAGCGAGCGAGGCGCACGACTGTGCAAGACATACGATCCATACTGCGACTGACGCATGAACAAGGGCTTTCGGCGCGTGAGGTTGCCGCGCGTCTGAAGCTCAGCAAAACGACAGTGGCAACATACCTGAACCGGGCCCGGGAAGCAGGGCTGAACTGCTGGCCGCTGCCCAAGGGCCGGGATGACGATTCCACGCTGAAGCAGGTTGTGTTCCAGCGCGTTGGCCGCCCACCGGGGGACCTGACCGAGCCAGACTGGCCGAAGATGCCATCAAAAACATAACTGCAGGCAGAGGATCAGCCGTGCCCGAGCTGTCCGGGAATTACTGAAACGGCTGTCCGGGATTTAGCGTAATAGCTGTCCGGTATTTCTGAAATCCGCAACAAGGGCAAGGTCGAGGGCGCAGTCTTGATCGTGGAGCGCTGGATTCTGGCACGCCTGCGCAACCGGCAGTTCTTTTCCATCGAGGCCCTGAACCTGGCCATTGCCGAGCTGCTTGCAGATCTCAATGCGCGCACCATGCGGCGGGTGGGTCGCTCAACATCAATTCACCGGGACGCCGCTATCGGGTTTTCAATCCGGCCCCCCGGCCCTAGTCTCGCCCACACCAGGAAAGGAGGCCCCATGACCCATGCTCTTGTCGTGATCGACGTGCAAAACGACTTCTGCCCCGGCGGTGCGCTGGGCGTGAACGAGGGCGACCGGATCGTGCCCGGTATCAACGCGCTGATGGCCGACTTCGGCGCAGTGATCCTGACCCAGGACTGGCACCCGCCGGGGCATTCCTCCTTCGCCTCCAGCCACGGGGCCGCGCCCATGACCATGACCGAGATGCCCTATGGCCCGCAGGTGCTTTGGCCCGATCACTGTGTCCAGGGCAGCCACGGCGCGGCCTTCCACCCCGACCTCGACACCGACCGCGCCGACCTGATCCTTCGAAAGGGTTTCAACCCGGCGCTCGACAGCTATTCGGCCTTCTTCGAGAACGACCACGAAACGCCCACGGGCCTCGAGGGCTACCTGCGCACGCGCGGCATCGAGACCCTTGCCATGGTCGGGCTGGCCACGGATTTCTGCGTCAACTGGTCGGCCGTGGATGCCGCGACCCTCGGTTTCTCCGTGACCGTGCGCCGCGACCTGTGCCGCGCGATCGACCTGGACGGCTCTCTGGATGCCGCGCTTGCGGCCATGACGGACGCGGGCGTCACGCTGGCCTGAGCGCCCCAACCCCGCGACAGAAAGGACGACCATGGTCGACATCGCCACCCGCGTCTGGAACCACAAGTGGAAGATCGACCCGATCGTCCGGTCCCTGATCGACACGGACTTCTACAAGCTGCTGATGTGCCAGTCGGTGTTCCGCAACAAGCCCGACACGTGGGTGACATTCTCGCTCATCAACCGCAGCACCGACATCCGCCTGGCCGAGCTCATCGACGAGGGCGAGTTGCGCGAACAGCTCGACCATATCCGCTCGCTCTCGCTGACCCGCGGCGAAAGCACCTGGATGCGCGGCAATACCTTCTACGGCAAACGCCAGATGTTCACGCCCGAATTCATGGACTGGTTCGAGGCGCTGCGCCTGCCGCCCTACACCCTGGAAAAACGCGACGGGCAGTACGAACTGACCTTCGAAGGCCCCTGGCCCGAGGTCATGCTCTGGGAAATTCCGGCGCTGGCCGTGCTGATGGAGCTGCGCAGCCGCGCCGTGCTGGGCGAGATGGGCCGCTTCGAGCTGCAGATCCTCTATGCCCGCGCCATGACCAAGCTGTGGGAGAAGATCGAGTACCTGCGCCCCATCGAGGGCCTGCGCATCGCCGATTTCGGCACCCGCCGGCGGCATTCCTTCCTTTGGCAGGACTGGTGCGTGCGCGCCATGACCGAAGGGCTGGGCCGGGGCTTCGTCGGCACCTCCAACTGCCTGATCGCCAAGAACCGCGACCTAGAGGCGATCGGCACCAATGCCCACGAACTGCCCATGGTCTATGCCGCGCTGGCCGAGGACGACGCCGCCCTGGCCCGTGCCCCCTACGCGGTGCTGTCCGACTGGCACGAGGAACACGAGGGCAACCTGCGCATCATCCTGCCCGACACCTACGGCACGCCGGGATTTCTGGAAAACGCGCCCGACTGGCTGGCGCGCTGGACCGGCATCCGCATCGACTCCGGCGACCCGGCCCGGGGCGCCGAGACCGCCATCGCCTGGTGGAAACGCCGCGGCGAGGACCCGCGCGAGAAACTGATCATCTTCTCCGACGGGCTGGACGCCGAGCGCATCGCCGCCCTGCACCGCCAGTTCGCCGGGCGGGTCAAGGTGTCCTTCGGCTGGGGCACCATGCTGACCAACGATTTCAAGGGCCTGACCGCCGGCGACACGCTCGCCCCCTTCAGCCTGGTCTGCAAGGCGGTTGAGGCCAACGGGCAGCCCACGGTGAAACTCTCGGACAACCCCGAAAAGGCCATGGGGCCGGTTGACGAGATCGCCCGCTACAAGCGCGTGTTCGGGGTGGGGGAGCAGGAGCGGTTGGAGGTTGTGGTATGAACCTACTTCTCCTCGCTCATTTGTCTGGGAATGGCTTGCCGTTCCAACGATGATAAAGCCACATTAGCTCAGGGTACTTGTCGTGAAAAGTGTCACTTTGTGGTCTGCGAAAACGACGTATTACCCCGCATTCCCCAAGTAGTCCGCTGATTTCGCTGTCCTGAGCTTTGTATTTCCTATATAAATCATGGTGTTGATAGCTGTGAGGGGCGTGTTTCATGGATCACCCAGAGGGTGCGGGATTGCAGCGGGCAGATCGGGTGGATTTCGACCCTCGTGTTCGGCTGGAATTCAAAGGCACACAGCTCAGTTCGGACGGCGGTCTGCTGGTGATGCGCGAGCTGGATGACACACTCGGGCTGTCCGATATTACAGCGCCGAATTTGTCACAGCCGGCCGAGATGAGGTTACAATACCATTCCTTCGCGGCAGACTCATCAATTCTGTTTTTTCGAATTTGGTTCGCAATGAATTCGTAGTGGTTTAATATCTGAACAATTGAATAAAGTGTCGGAGCAGATTGATCATTGTAATTATTTGGATCTTGCAAGTCTCTAAATAACTGTTCAACGTCCTGTTCATCAACCTTGACGCCATACGGGTAACGTGTTGAAACATTTAATTTATGCCTTTCAATCATTGAGCTTTCGTTTATGGATCTCATAAACTGAAGCGTGAAATCGCGGCGTTAATTAGATCAGGTTTCATAGAGGGTAAAGGCCCAACCAAGGGTACCAAGAGCCGCAGCATATATAATCGCATATGCGCCAGTTTTATCAGTTTCCAGATCGTCAAGACGCAATGCCAAAAAAATTGAAAGCCCCATTATGGCAACCGCCGTTGCCAAGTGCTTTGCGATACGATAACGGCGCAGGTGCGCATTCCGACGCATTCGGCCACCCATTCCGATCACATCCGGCCACCTGTTCCGAAGTATTCGGCCACCTGTGACGCGATGCCGTGAGGCAGTGGAT
>NZ_JBKOTX010000018.1:0-51982 GCF_047086965.1 Roseovarius halophilus (ex Wu et al. 2025)
GAAAGCGAAACAGAACCAGCTTCATAAGGCCGCCGCGCCCGATAAAACCGCCCCGCCGGGGGCGGGGCCCCCGCCCGCCGCGGCCGGGGCCGCCCTGCGCGAGGGCTTTGACGAGAACGACCCCACCACCTGGGGCAATCCCGGCCGGAACGAACCCTGTCCCTGCGGGTCGGGCAAGAAGTTCAAACACTGCCACGGGCGTCTGGGCTGAGGCTAGCCCCGGGCACGATGCTGCCGCATTTCCGACGCCAAGACGCCGCGGTTGGGCCATTGTGAGGTCACGGGGGCGGGTCAGCCTCCTTCCTAACGTGACCGTGGGAAGGGGGCCTAGGGATAATGTCCCGCATCAGACATATCGCCATGATCGTCGGCACGTTCAGTGTGGCGCTGGGCATCGGCTTCGTCATGCAGAACGGCGATGCCCTGGCCAGCCGGTTCGGCCTGGACGCTCCCGATGGGACCGCGCGTGCTGGTGCTGAGGGCATCACGCAGGCCTTGGCGCCCGCGGCTCAGTCTGCTGTCATGCGCATGAATCCTGCCCTCACGGCCGCCACGACGGAGCGGGCCGGTAGTGGTCCGAAACCGGCATTGCCGGACACGGGCCAGCGGCCCACAATGCCCGGTGCTCCGGTCCGCCTGGCCGCGATCGAAACGGACATGCCGCCCAAGCGGCCTGGTGTCCCCGCCAAAGACGCCGAAATCAACAGCGAGGCGTGCCCGGTCAGCGTGGCAGGCACACCCGAGGATGCGGCGATTGTTTCCCTGTGGATCTCGGCCCCGTGCCACGCCGGGTCACCACTCATCCTGCACCACCAGGGGCTGCGGGTCAGCGCCCGTGCCGACGCGCAAGGTGCTGTAACGCTGGACGTTCCGGCGCTTGCGCCCACGGCGGTCTTCGTCGCCGCCTTTCCCGATGGCGCGTCCGCCGTCGGCACGGTGCGCGTTCCCGATACCGGCCGCTACGACCGGGCAGTGCTGCAGTGGCGTGGTGCCGCTGACGTGATGCTGAGTGCTTATGAATTTGGCGCGGGTTTCGGTGAGGCGGGCCACATCTATCGTGGCAACACCGCTGACGCGGCCCGTGCGATCACCGGCGAGGGGGGGGTCCTGATGCGGCTTGGGGATGCTGCCGCCGACGAATCTCCGCACATGGCAGAGGTCTATACCTTCCCGTCGGGCCAGCATGACCGTGGCGATATCGCGCTGGTTGCCGAGGCCGGGATCACCGCCGGGAACTGTGGTGCCAAGCTGGCCGCCCAGAGCATCCAGATCCGTCCGGATGGCACGACCGAGGCGCAGGACATGACCCTGCGGGTTCCGGGGTGCGAGGCCGCCGGTGATTTTCTCCACCTGCAAGGCATGTTCGAGGATCTGAAGCTCGCAGCGCGATGATCGGGTGAGAGGCCCGCAGGGTCGCGCCGGGCGTGGGGGACGCCGATTTTTTGTCTCTGGCGGACCGGCCGACCGTGGAGCCGGTGATTGGTCACGCGAATGCGCGGCGCAATGCTACAAAAGTCCCTCGGCGCGAAAGCTCAACTCGCGCGACCGGCCGATCACTAGGTGGTCGTGCAGGGCGATGGCGAGCGCGCCCGCGGCCTCATGTATCTGGCGGGTCATGTCGATATCGGCCTCCGAAGGGGTCGGGTCGCCCGATGGATGGTTGTACACCAGGATCAGCGCCGAGGCGTTCAATTCCAGCGCCCGCTTGACAACCTCGCGCGGGTAGACGGGCACATGATCGACGGTGCCCTGACCTTGGGCCTCGTCGGCGATGAGGATGTTCTTGCGGTCAAGGAACAGGATACGGAACTGCTCGGTGTCGCGATGCGCCATGACCGTGTGGCAGTAATCCAGCACCGCGTCCCGGCTGCTGATGACGTGGCGTTGCAGGACCTTGGCGCGGGCCATGCGGTGGGCCAGCGCCTCGACGATCTTCAACTCGGTCGCTACGGCGGGGCCAACGCCCGCAACAGCCTCCAGGCGGGCGACCGGGGCCGAGAGCACGCCGTTCACGTCGCCGAAGGTCTCTATCAGGCGCCGGGCCAGGGGTTTGACATCCTGCCGCGGAATGGCGCGGAACAGGGCCAGTTCCAGGAGTTCGTAATCGGGCATGGCGGCCGCGCCACCGGTCCGGAACCTGTCGCGCAGGCGCTTGCGGTGATCGGCCAGGTAAGAAGGGGGACGCCCGCCTGGGCCGCGGGGCGCGTGTGGGCGTGCCTTCACCTCTTCGTCCCCGGACAGCAGGTCGGGCTGCAGGCCGGCCAGGGGGGCTTCGGAAAAGGCGCGTTGGTCCGACATACCGTCAGGTTTGCGGCGATTCCCTTACCGAAGCGTTAAGGCCCCTTACCCCTTCATGGATTCCCAGAAATTCTTCACCGACTTGAAGAAATTCGAGCTGTTGGGGTTGTTGTCCTCGGCCTGTTTCTCGAATTCCCGCAGCAGTTCCTTTTGCCGCGCGGTGAGGTTCACCGGGGTTTCGACGGACAGTTCGATGAACATGTCGCCGGCCCCGCCCCCGCGCAGGCTGGGCATTCCCTTTGAGCGCAGGCGCATCTGACGGCCCGACTGGCTGCCCGCCGGGATCTTCACGCGGCTGCGGCCACCGTCGATGGTGGGCACCTCGATGTCCCCGCCCAGGGCCGCCGTGGTCACCGAAACCGGCACCCGGCAGAAAAGGTGGTTGCCGTCGCGTTCGAACAGGTCGTGCTCAATCACGTCGATGAAGACATAGAGATCGCCGGACGGCCCGCCGCGCATGCCGGCCTCGCCCTCGCCGGCGTGGCGGATGCGGGTACCGGTCTCGACGCCCGGCGGCACGTTGACGGCAAGCTGCTTTTCGGTCTCGACGCGGCCCGCGCCGTGGCAGGTCTTGCAGGGGTTCTTGATCGTCTGGCCCATGCCGTTGCAGGTCGGGCAGGTCCGTTCGACGGTGAAAAAGCCCTGCTGCGCGCGGACTTTTCCCATGCCCGAACAGGTTGGGCAGGTCACCGGTTCGCTGCCGCCCTCGGCACCGGATCCGTCGCAGCTGCCGCAGTGCACCGAGGTCGGAATGGTGATCGTCTTCTGCGTGCCGGTATAGGCCTCTTCGAGGGTGACGCGCATGTTGTAGCGCAGGTCGCTTCCGCGCGCCGCGCGCGAACGTCCGCCGCCGGGGCCGCGGCCGCCCATGAAATCTCCGAAGAGGTCGTCGAAGACATCCGAGAAGGCGCTGGCGAAATCGCCCTGGCCCTGGAAACCGCCACCGGGACGACCGCCGCCACCGCCGCCCATGCCGCCCTCGAAGGCGGCGTGGCCGAAGCGATCGTAGGCCGCTTTCTTCTCCGGGTCCTTGAGAACCTCGTAGGCCTCGCCGGCTTCCTTGAACTGTTGCTCGGCGTCGGGGTTGTCGGTGTTCCGGTCCGGGTGCAGTTCCTTGGCCTTCTTGCGATAGGCCTTCTTGATATCGTCAGCATCGGCGCCCTTGGAGACCCCGAGAATCTCGTAATAGTCACGTTTGGACATTCGCGTTCCCCCCTATGGGTCGCAAAAGGCCGGCCCGCCACGATGTGCGGGCCAGCCTCGGAGCGTGATTTCCCTCAGGCGCGCTTGTTGTCGTCGTCGAGGTCTTCGAAGTCGGCGTCGACGATGTCCTCGTCGGCTTCGCCCACCCCGTCCTGCGGGGTCTCGGGGTCGGCGTCGCCGGACTCTTCGCCTTGGGCCTTGTAGATCGCCTCACCCAGCTTCATGGCCGCTTCGGTCACGTTCTGGATGCCCGAGCGGATTTTCTCCGGGTCCTCGCCCTCCAGGTTTTCCTTGAGCGCCGAGATCGCCAGCTCGATCGCCTCGATGGTGGACGGGTCGACCTTGTCGCCGTGGTCCTCCATCGACTTCTCGGTCGAATGGATCAGGCTTTCGGCCTGGTTGCGAGCCTCGACCAGGTCCTTGCGTTGCTTGTCGGCCTCGGCGTTCTCCTCGGCATCCTTGACCATCTGTTCGATGTCGTCCTCCGACAGACCGCCCGACGCCTGGATCGTGATCTTCTGATCCTTGCCGGTGCCCTTGTCCTTGGCCGAGACATTGACCACGCCGTTGGCGTCGATGTCGAAGGTCACCTCGATCTGCGGCATGCCGCGCGGCGCCGGCGGGATGTCCTCGAGGTTGAACTGGCCCAACAGCTTGTTGTCGCTGGCCATTTCGCGTTCGCCCTGGAACACGCGGATGGTCACGGCGTTCTGGTTGTCCTCCGCGGTCGAGAACACCTGGCTCTTCTTCGTCGGGATGGTCGTGTTGCGGTCGATCAGGCGCGTGAAGACACCGCCCAGCGTCTCGATACCCAGCGACAGTGGCGTGACGTCCAGCAGCACCACGTCCTTGACATCGCCCTGAAGCACACCGGCCTGGATGGCGGCGCCCATGGCGACGACCTCGTCGGGGTTCACGCCCTTGTGGGGTTCCTTGCCGAAGAACTTGGTGACCTCGTCAAAGACCTTGGGCATGCGGGTCTGACCGCCGACCAGGACGATCTCGTCGATGTCGTCGGTCGACAGGCCCGCGTCCTTGAGCGCGGCCTTGCAGGGCTTGATCGACGCCGTGACCAGATCACTGACCAGGCTTTCCAGCTTGGCGCGGGTCAGCTTCATGACCATGTGCAGCGGCGAGCCGTCAGCCCCCATCGAGATGAACGGCTGGTTCACCTCGGTCTGCGACGCGCTGGACAACTCGATCTTGGCCTTCTCCGCGGCCTCCTTAAGGCGCTGCAGCGCCATCTTGTCCTTGGTCAGGTCGACGCCGTGCTCTTTCTTGAACTCGTCGGCCAGGTAATTGACGATCCGCATGTCGAAGTCTTCACCGCCCAGAAAGGTATCCCCGTTGGTGGACTTCACCTCGAAGAGGCCGTCGTCGATTTCCAGGGTGGTCACGTCGAAGGTGCCGCCGCCGAGGTCATAGACCGCGATGGTCTTGGTCTCTTTCTTGTCGAGGCCATAGGCCAGCGCGGCGGCGGTCGGTTCGTTGATGATGCGCAGCACTTCGAGGCCCGCGATCTTGCCCGCGTCCTTGGTGGCCTGGCGCTGGGCGTCGTTGAAATAGGCGGGCACGGTGATGACGGCTTGGTCCACCTCTTCGCCAAGGTAGCTTTCGGCGGTTTCCTTCATCTTCTGCAGGATGAAGGCGGACACCTGGCTGGGGCTGTACTTGTCGCCCTTGGCTTCGACCCAGGCGTCGCCGTTGCCGCCGTCGACGACCGAGAACGGCATGTTCTTGTTGTCCTTGGCCAGGTCGCTGTCGTCCAGGCGACGGCCGATCAGGCGCTTGACGCCGAAAATGGTGTTTTCGGGGTTGGTGACGGCCTGGCGCTTGGCCGGCTGGCCGACAAGGCGCTCGTCGTCCGTGAAGGCAACGATCGAGGGCGTGGTGCGCGCCCCTTCCGCGTTCTCGACAACGCGGGATTGGCTGCCATCCATGATGGCAACGCAGGAGTTCGTGGTTCCTAGGTCAATTCCGATGACTTTGGCCATTTTACAAATCCCTTCCTTCAGGCGGTTTGAGCGGCCCGGGCCCGTTGTGGCACCCTGGCCTCATGGTTTCTGGTGAAGCGGGGTCATCCCCGCTCCGGATCACGGCGTATATAGGTAGGGTCAAAGAGGCCTGCAAGCAGGGGAAAGGCAATGGAATGAGCAAATTCGAGGAATCCGGTCAGGGTCTTGCGCCGACGCTGTGCTTGCGCGGGGTCGATCTCTGGCAATCCTGGCTGTCGCCCGAGGATCAGAAGATGATGCTGGCCGAGATTCGCGCGGTGGCCGCGCAGGCCCCGCTCTTCACGCCGGTCACGCCCTCGGGCAAGACCATGAGCGTGCGCATGACCGCGGCGGGCCGCTTCGGCTGGGTCACCGACAAGGCAGGCTATCGCTATGAGCGGCGCCATCCCGGCGGCATGGACTGGCCGCCGATCCCGCCCTCGGTCCTCGCAGCCTGGGAAGCGCTGTCGGGCAGCGACCGGGCGCCGGAATGCTGTCTTGTGAACTACTACCCGCCGGGGGCCCGCATGGGGATGCACCAGGATCGGGACGAAGCCGACTTCGCCCAGCCGGTGCTGTCGATCTCGCTGGGCGACGAGGCGCTGTTCCGGATCGGCAACACCACCCGGGGCGGCAAGACCGAGAGCGTCTGGCTGCGCTCGGGCGACGTGCTGCGCATGGGGGGCGCGGCGCGGCTGCTCTATCACGGGATCGACCGGGTCAAGGACGGCAGTTCCGCGCTGCTCAAGGACGGGGGGCGCATCAACCTGACGCTGCGCGTGGTCACCTGACCGGCACAGGGGCTATCGTGTCGCCTCGTGGCTGAGCGAAACATTCCGGCGGGCATAGAATTCCAGCATCAACCCGATCATTACCAGCACAACGCTGACCGTCAGCGCGTAGGAAATGGACGAAAACATCGGATTGTAATTGATAAAGGCGAACCCCCGCGCCTGGTCGATGGTGTGATAGAGCGGGTTCCAGTCGAACAGCGCCCGCATCGAGGCGGGCAGGGCGTTGGCCACGAACATCTTGCCGCTGGCGATCATCTGCGCGCGTCTGTACAATTGCGCGACGACGGCGACGAAATCGGGCAGCGACGGCTTGAGGCCCAGAAAGACCATGCCCGCTGCACAGCCCGAAAACCAGGCCAGCAACAGCATCCCCATGGCACCGACCGGATCTTCGATGGTGATCGGCGTGAATGCCGCGTGATAGATATAGAGAACGACCGCCACGGACAGCACCTGAATGTAGAGCGAACTCAGCGCCGAGGCCGAGATCGCCACAATCGTGTTCATGGGCGCGTGTTTCATCATCGCCGAGGCCGGACCCTCGGACCCCATTACGGCACCGACGGCCTTGATGTGGGTCATGAACAGAATGATCCCGGACATGATGTAAAGCATGAAATCGCCCCGGATCGCCGAGCCCCTAAGGCCCAGGATCGAGAATATGACATAGAAGACGAGGGCCAGAACCACCGTCTGCATGATGTTGATGAGCAGGCCGATCACGGCGTACCTGTGCTGCTTGCGGATGTCGCGGACGATGGAGTGATAGATCAACTCCATCATGTCCAGCGCCCCGCGCGACCTTGACTGTGCTCTGCGTGTCTCGAACATCGTGGCCGGCCTGCGTTGTTGCGCAGCAAGAATTGTAGGGAAATCTTGCAATTTTCTTTTCCTTTATTATAGGACCGCCCGAGACGATTATCAACGTGTCGCACCCCGGGGTGCGAGCCGGGAGCGATAAATTGGATTTCGAGACCCTCATACCTGTGGTGCGCCGGCTGGCGCTGGAGGCGGGTGACCTGATCATGGAGATCTACAACGCCCCGGACTTCGAGGTGCGCACCAAGAGCGACGACAGCCCCGTGACAGCGGCGGACGAGGCCGCGGACGCGCATATCGCGGCCGGGCTGCGCGCCGCCTTTCCCGATTTGGCGCTTGTGACCGAGGAACAGGCCGAGTCGCACGACCTGTCGGCATCGACCTTCCTGATCGTGGACCCGCTGGATGGCACCAAGGAATTCATCCACCGACGCGGCGATTTCACGGTGAACATCGCCTATGTGCTGGACGGCAGCCCGGTGCGCGGCGTGGTCTATGCCCCTGCCAAGGGCCGCCTGTTCTATACCGACGCCGGTGGAACGGCCCTCGAGGAGACCGGCCCCTTCGACAAGGCGGCCCCCGGCGAGACGCGGCCGATCCGTGTCGGAACGCCGGACAATGCCGCGCTCATGGTCGTGGCCTCGAAGTCGCACCGCGACAAGGCGACCGAGGACTATATCGCGAAATACGCCATCAAGGACAGCACCAGCGCGGGATCTTCGCTCAAGTTCTGCCTTGTCGCGACCGGCGAGGCCGATCTTTACCCTCGCTTCGGCCGGACCATGGAATGGGACACAGCCGCCGGCCATGCCGTGCTGACCGGGGCCGGCGGCGAGGTGGTACGCTTCGACGATCATCAGCCGTTGCGCTATGGAAAGGCGGGTTTCGCCAACCCCTTCTTCATCGCCCATGCCCCCGGCGTCGGGCTGAAACCGGCCTGATGTCTGTTCTCGTTGTCATCCCGGCGCGCTACGCCTCGACCCGCTACCCGGGCAAGCCGCTTGTCGCGTTGACGGGGGCTGGCGGCGTGGCGAAAACCCTGATCCAGCGCTCCTGGGAGGCCGCGGGCGCCGTCTCGGGGGTTGATCGCGTGGTCGTGGCCACGGATGACACCCGCATCCGCGACGCGGCGCGGGGGTTCGGCGCCGAGGTCGTGATGACCTCGGACACCTGCCGCAACGGCACCGAGCGTTGCGCCGAGGCCCTGGCCGCGCTCGGCGGCGGTTACGATATCGTCGTCAACCTTCAGGGCGATGCGCCGTTGACACCGGCCTGGTTCGTCGAGGATCTGGTCGAGGCCCTGGCCGATCACCCGGTGGCCGAGGTCGCCACGCCGGTGCTGCGTTGCGATGGCCGGGCGCTGAATGCACTTCTCGACGATCGCCGTCAGGGCCGGGTGGGCGGGACAACGGCGGTCTTCGGCACCAATCACAGCGCGCTCTATTTCTCCAAGGAGGTCATCCCCTTCACGCCCGGCCCCCATGCCGACGATGCGGAGACGCCCGTCTTTCACCATGTCGGCGTCTACGCCTATCGGCCCGCGGCCCTGGCGGCCTATGGCCGCTGGCCCCTCGGCGCGCTGGAAGCTCTGGAAGGCCTGGAACAATTGCGATTTATCGAACATGGTGTGCCGATGCTCTGTGTCGAGGTCACGGCGCGTGGGCGCCAGTTCTGGGAGCTGAACAACCCGGAGGACGTGCAGCGAATCGAAGAAATGATGGTAGACATGAATCACCCGTGACCCGGAACTCGGCGGTTTCCCCTTTGAGACCGTGCCGGGGTCATGCTTTTTATGAATGATATGAATGCAAGGGGCGCAGGGGTTTGGACCCGGCGTTGACGTTAAGAGGTACACAATGACGAAAAAACGCGTAACCAAAGCGATTTTTCCGGTGGCCGGGAAGGGGACAAGGTTCCTGCCGGCGACCAAGTCGGTTCCCAAGGAAATCATGACCCTCGTGGATCGGCCGCTTATCCAGTATGCCATTGACGAGGCGCGCGCGGCCGGCATTACGGAGTTCATCTTTGTCACCTCGCGCGGCAAGTCCGCGCTGGAGGATTATTTCGACCACGCCCCCGAGCTTGAGAACATGCTGCGCAAGTCGGGAAAGGACGCGCTTCTCGACACCCTCAAGTCCACTGACATGGACAGCGGGGCGATCGCCTATATCCGTCAGTACAAGGCGTTGGGCCTGGGCCACGCTGTCTGGTGCGCGCGGCGGCTGATCGGCGACGAGCCCTTCGCGGTGATACTGCCCGACGACGTGATCGCGGCCAAGACGCCCTGCCTGCAACAGATGGTCGAGGCCCATGCCGAGACCGGCGGCAGCATGGTGGCTGCCATGGAGGTGCCGCGCGACAAGACCGCGTCCTACGGCATTCTGGACGTCAAGGATGAGAAGGGGCCGACCGTCTCGGTCAACGGCATGGTCGAGAAACCCGCCGCCGACGAGGCCCCCTCGAACCTGGCGGTGATTGGGCGTTACATCCTGACCCCGGACATCATGCGCAATCTCAGCCGGATCAAGACGGGCTCGGGCGGGGAGATCCAGCTGACTGACGCCATCGCTGCCGAGATCGACGAGGGTCGCGAGGTGTTCGGCTACAGGTTCCAGGGCCATCGTTTCGATTGCGGCTCCAAGGTCGGGTTCTTGCAGGCGACCGTGGCCTTCGGCCTGGCCCGCGACGACCTGGGCGAGGAATTCGGCGACTACCTGCAAGAACTGATGTCGATGCGCCAGGCGGCCCAGTAAGCCGCCATGTCCATTTTCGCGCAGATGGATGCGGCGTCGCCTCGCGTCGCCCCGCGGTCGCCGGTCTTTGCCTACCGGATGCGCTGGAAGCGCCGCCGCCTCCTGCTGCGGGCCTGGCGGTTCCGCCACCAGTTGCAGCGGCTTCGCGTCGATTCCGCGCGCATCGAGGCCGCGCCGATCCTGGCCTTTTCGACCCTGCGCAATGAACGGGCGCGCTTGCCGCATTTTCTGGATCACAACCGCGCGCTCGGGGTCGGGCACTTCCTGATCGTGGACAATGACAGCGACGACGGCACGCAGGAATTCCTGCGCGGGCAGGCTGATGTCTCGTTCTGGCGGGCCGGGGGCAGCTACAAGCAGGCGCGCTTCGGCGTCGACTGGCTGACCTGCCTGCAGTTCCGCTTCGGACATGGCAAGTGGTGCCTTACGCTGGATGCCGACGAGCTGCTGGTCCTGCCCGGGGGGGCGCGACCTGCGGCAGCTTACCGCCCACCTCGATGCCACGGGACGCCGGGCCTTCGGCGCGCTGATGCTGGATCTGTTTCCCAAGGGCCCCGTGACCGCGGGAACCTTCGCGCCCGGGGACGACCCGCGCGACCATCTGCCCTGGTTCGACCCGCGGGGCTACCGCGCGCGACGGCACGCGGTCTTCGACAACCTCTGGATCCAGGGGGGGCCACGCGACAGGGTCTTCTTCACCGATCAGCCCGATCGCGCGCCGATGCTGTCCAAGACCCCGCTCATCAAGTGGCGCCGGAGTTTTGCCTATATCACCTCGACCCACCAGGCCTTGTCGATGCACCTCAACCGCGTGTTCGCGCCCGGTCGGCCGACCGGTGTTCTGCTGCACAGCAAGTTCCTGCCCGACATCGCCGCGAAATCGGCCGAGGAGCTGCACCGGCGCCAGCATTTCGAAAATGCCGACTTCTACACCGCCTATCACGAGAGCCTGATCGCGGGGGTGGACCTTTGGCATCCGGACGCGGCGCGCTATCAGGGGCCGCAACAGCTTGAATCCCTTGGGTTGATGACTGCCGGCGACTGGCGCTGATCTTGCCTGAACCACGGAATTGTTTAATGACTGGAAACCACCGATGCCGTTGAATGTGCCATACCGCTGGGGCGGCACTGGATGTGCAGCGCCGGTCCCGGCGCAGGGAGAAAGGTGACACTTGGGCCTTTGGCAATCATATCGGCTGCGATGGAAGCGCAAGGCCGCCCACCTGCGCGCCCGGCGCAAGTCGCGTGAACTGCGTGTCGTGCGCGACCGGACCGATCGGATCGGTTCGAAGGACATTATCGTATTCTCGACCCTGCGCAACGAGGACATCCGGCTTCCTTACTTTCTGCAATACTACCGAGAGCTTGGCGTCGATCACTTCATCATTGTCGACAACGATAGCGACGATGGCGGTCGCCAATACCTGGCCGCGCAGCCCGATGTCTCGCTCTGGACGACAAAGGCAAGCTATCGCCGTGCGCTCTGCGGGGTGGATTGGCTGAACTACCTGCAACGCAAGTATGGCCACGGCCACTGGACGCTGGTGGTGGACCCGGACGAGTTCTTTGTCTTCCCCTTTTGCGACACCCGTCCGATCCGGTCGTTGACGGACTGGCTAGAGGCGTCGGAAATCCGGTCATTCTCGGCCATGCTGCTGGACATGTATCCCAAGGGTCGGATCGACGCGGTGCCCTACCAGCGCGGGCAGGACCCGCTGGAGATCGCACCGTGGTTCGATGCGGGCAATTACACCATGTCCAAGAACCACCTCTACTACAATCTCTGGATCCAGGGCGGCCCACGCGCGGACGGCCTTCACCGAAAACCCGCGGCGCGCACCCGCGCTCAACAAGACGCCGCTGGTCAAGTGGGACAGGCGTTATGCCTATGTCAGCTCCACCCATATGCTGCTGCCGCGCGGGTTGAACCTGGTCTACGACGAATGGGGCGGAGAAAAGGCCTCGGGCGTTCTGTTGCACGCGAAGTTCCTCGATGTCTTCACCCACAAGGCGCGGGAGGAGTTGCAGCGCGGTCAGCACTACGCCAACAGCCATGAATACAAGGCCTATGCCGAGGAGCTGGCCGAGCATCCCGAACTGTGGTGCACGTGGTCCGAGAAATACATCAACTGGCGGCAGCTGGAAATCCTGGGCCTGATGTCCAAGGGGAACTGGGCATGAACCTCGGCGTTGGCATGCTGGTGCACACGGCGCTGGATCGCGCCGGGCAGGTGATCCGCCACTGGTCGGCGGCAGGGTGCCGGGTGGTGATCCACGTCGACCGCAACGTCGACCGGTCGACCTATGATGCCTTCGTCCAGTCGCTTGCCGATCTGCCGGATGTCCAGTTCAGCAAGCGCCACCGGTGTGAATGGGGCACCTGGGGCCTGGTGGCGGCCGCGCAAGCGGCGTCCGAACAGCTTCTGCGCAACTTTCCTCGGGTGCGCCATGTCTACCTCGCCTCGGGGGCCTGCCTGCCGCTGCGCCCGGTGGAGGATTTGCAGGACTACCTGGCCGCCCGGCCGCGCACGGATTTCATCGAGAGCGCGACCACCGCCGACGTTCCCTGGACGATCGGTGGCCTGGACGAAGAGCGTTTCACCCTGTGCTTTCCTTTCTCTTTCCGCCGACAGCGGTTCCTCTTCGACCGCTTTGTCGACTTCCAGCGTCGGCTCAAGCTGCATCGCAAGATCCCCGAGGGGATCGTCCCGCACATGGGGTCGCAATGGTGGTGCCTGACGCGGCAAACCCTTTCGGCGATCCTCGAGGACCCGGATCGGCCCGTCTACGACCGCTATTTCCGCCATGTCTGGATCCCGGACGAAAGCTATTTTCAGACCCTCGTGCGGCTTTATTCGCAAAACGTCGAAAGCCGGTCGCTGACGCTGTCCAAGTTCGACTACCAGGGCAAGCCGCACATATTTTACGACGATCACCTGCAGTTGTTGCGCCGCTCGGACTGTTTCGTGGCGCGCAAGATATGGCCCCGGGCCGATCTGCTGTACGACACCTTCCTGACATCGGCCAACCCCATGCGTGGAACCGAACCGAACCCCGGCAAGATCGACCGTGTCTTTTCAAAGGCGGTCGAACGCCGCAAGCGCGGGCGCGCGGGGCTGTACATGCAGTCGCGCTTGCCGCGCGAAGGGCACGAAAACGGCTTTACCGCGGCCCCCTATTCGGTGTTCGAGGGCTTCACCGAGCTGTTCGAGGATTTCGAACCCTGGCTGGCCCGCAACGCCGACACGCGCGTGCACTGACATCTTTTCGCGACCGACGATGTACAGTTCGAAGGACGACAGCGCACCCTTGCCGGCGGGCTGTGCAACAACCCGCGGCTGCGCGACCACAATGCGCGCATGTTCCTGACCAACCTGATCTGGAACACACGGGGCGAACACCAGTGCTTCCAGTTCGGCCCGCGCGACAGCCAGCTGATCACCGGGGAGCTGGCCCGTGATCCCAACGCGCAGATCAGCGTGATCACCGGTGCCTGGGCGATCCCGCTTTTCCTGTCCAATCGCAATTTCGCGGAGATCCGGGCCGAGGCGGCCGCGCTTCAGCGCATCGAGGCCGAG
The DNA here is from genome assembly GCF_047086965.1 of Roseovarius halophilus (ex Wu et al. 2025). NCBI lineage: Bacteria > Pseudomonadati > Pseudomonadota > Alphaproteobacteria > Rhodobacterales > Roseobacteraceae > Roseovarius > Roseovarius halophilus (ex Wu et al. 2025). The sequence goes on from NZ_JBKOTX010000018.1 coordinate 13,440, forward strand.
CACCTTGCGGCGCTGCGTGCGTACTGGTCCAAGGCGCGGGTGCGGATATGGACCCTGGCCGAGTTCGTCGAAAGCCCGATTGAGGCCCTGCAGACCACGCTGGACGACATGAGCCCCCAAACCCCGCGCGGGGTGACCGAGGCCCCGCGCATGGTCGATCTGGCCGGGTTCGCGCAGTTCCTGCAGAACCTCAAGAACCAGGGCATGCACCCCTACATGATGGGCGATTTCCCCTCGGACCCGGGCCCGCAGCACCCGCGCGGTCAGCAACGCAAACCCTATCTTGTCAGGTAAGACATGACTGAGTTCGATTATTTCGTGGTCTTCGCAGAGATGCGGACCGGGTCCAATTTCCTTGAGGCGAACATCAATGCGATGGAGGGCCTGCACTGCCACGGCGAGGCCTTCAATCCCGCTTTTATCAGCTATCCCAACCGCGAGGAGACGCTGGGCGTGACCCGCGCCGACCGCGACGCCGATCCCCAGCGTCTGCTGGGGTGCATCAAGGCCGCCAAGGGACTCAACGGGTTTCGTTTTTTCAATGACCACGACCCACGCGTCCTCGACGAAATCCTGGCCGATCCGCGCTGCGCCAAGATCGTCCTGACCCGCAATCCCGTCGACAGCTACGTCAGCCGCAAGATCGCGCAGGCCACCGGCCAGTGGAAGCTGACCAACGTCAAGCACGCCCGTGCCAGCGAAGTGGCCTTCGACGCGGCTGAGTTCGAGGCCCATGTCTCGGCCTTGCAGGCCTTTCAGGTGCGCCTGCTGGGCGGCTTGCAGAAGAGTGGCCAAACCGCGTTCTACCTGGCCTACGAGGACTTGCAGGACCTGGAGGTGATGAACGGGATGGCGCGGTTCCTGGGTAGCCCGGCGCGGCTCGCGGCGCTGGATCGGACCCTGAAAAAGCAGAACCCGGCCCCGGTTTCGGACAAGGTGCGCAACTTCGACCAGATGGAGGCGGCGCTGGCCCGGCTTGATCGGTTCAACCTGAACCGCACCCCGAACTTCGAACCCCGCCGCGGTCCCGTGGTGCCCGGCCATGTGGCGGCGGCGCAGTCGCCCCTACTGTTCCTGCCCGTCCAGGGTGGCCCGCAAGAGGCCGTCCTGGACTGGATGGCGGGTTTGGACGATGTCCGGCGTGACGCGCTACAGGGTGATTTCACCCAGAAAACCCTGCGCCAGTGGAAGCGCGCGCGGCCGGGCCATCGGAGCTTTACCGTACTGCGCCATCCGGTTGCCCGGGCCCACGCGGCCTTTTGTGACAAGATCCTGTCTACCGCGCCGGGCAGCTATTCGGAAATTCGCAAGGTGCTGCGCCAGCAGTTCAAACTCGATCTGCCAAAGGGCGACCCGGACGCCGCCTACAGCCCCCAGTCCCACCGCGTGGCCTTTCTCGGGTTCCTGCGGTTTCTCAAGGCCAACCTGGCCGGTCAGACCGCGGTCCGGGTCGACGCCTTCTGGGCCAGCCAGACGGCGGTGTTGCAGGGTTTCGCGGGGGTCACCCTTGCGGATATGATTCTGCGCGAGGACCGGTTGGAGGAAGACCTTGCCGGGCTGGCCGCGCAGGTCGGCAAAGCGACCATGCCGGTGGTCGAACAGCCCACCGATACACACGCCGGGCGGCTGTCAGAGATCTACGATCCCGAGATCGAGTCCGCCGTGCGCGCTGTCTACGCGCGCGATTACATCGGATTCGGTTTTGCTGATTACGCCGCCTGAGAGGTCGCGTGCTCGGTCAGGATGGTGAAGAGCGTCGCCGGGTCGTCGTTCGAACGGAGTTTTGAGCAAACCGATTCGTCCCGCAGGGTCCGCGAGACCAACGCCAGTGCCTTGAGGTGTTCGACGCTGGCAGATTCAGGCGCAAAGAGCGCGAAGACGAGGTCAACCGGCTGGCGGTCGACGGCGTTGAAATCCAACGGCTTCTTCAGGCGCAGGAACAGCCCGCAGACCCTCTCGAGGCCGGGCATCCGCGCGTGCGGCAGGGCGACGCCATGGCCCACGCCGGTGGGGCCAAGGCTTTCGCGGTCCAGTAGGGCATCGACGACGGAGGCGGTGTCAACCTCGAAGCAGCCCTCGGCCATCTCGGCGAGGGACCGGAACAGTTGCTTCTTGCTGCTGGCAGCCGCAATGACCCTCGTGCCCTCGGCAGGCAGAATTTCCGAGATTCGCATCTGTCGCTCGCTTTCCGTCTTCGACCGGCGCAGGGATCAGCCCGAATTGCGCGGGTCGATCCAGCCTATGTTGCCATCGTCGCGGCGGTAAACGACGTTGACCCCGCCATGTCCTTCGTTGCGGAACACCTGTACCGGCGCATCCGACAGTTCCATCTGCATGACCGCCTCTCCGACGGACAGGGCCGGGATTCGCGTCTCCATCTCGGCCACGATCATGGCGCTGACGTTGTCCGGCCCGGCATCCTCCGAGTCGCTGTTCGAGGCGAGGATATACGCACCGGCCCGCGAAAGTTCAACCGGCGTGGCGCGCTCCTTGTGATGGTCCTTCAGTCGCCGCTTGTAGCGTCTGAGTTGTTTGTCCATCTTGTCTCGGGCTGCGTCGAAGGCGGCGTAGATCTCGTGCGCCTGGCCCTTGGCCTGGGTGGTAAGACCGGTGGAAAGATGCACCACGGCCTCGCAGTTGAAGGCGCTTCCGCTCTTGGAGAAGATCACATTGGCATCGGTAGGGCGGCCGGAATACTTCTCGAACATTTCTCCCAGTTCCGTCTGAACGTGGGTTTGCAGGGCGTCGCCGATATCAATCTGTTTGCCGGTGATCTGATAGCGCATGTCTTCTCCTTCCAGGTTGCGACAGCAGGCGTGGCGCAGGCATATGCGCGGGGCCTCAGGTCATGCTGTCGTGAGGGATGACGCAGCGTGATCTCGGCCTGAGCGCACCCGTCGCCGGAACGGCGCGACAGGGGCAGGCGAGGGGAACCGTCTGTGTCATCACGTTCAGTTGGCGACAGGTGGGGCGGGCTTGTCAATGGCCAAGCACGGCCCCCGCGGCCTCCCGCCGTCAGCGCACGCGGAAGCTGTCACCGAGGTAGACACGGCGCACGTTCTCGTTCTCGATCACCTCGTCGGCGGTGCCGCTCATCAGCACTTTGCCATCGTGCAGGATGTAGGCGCGGTCGACGATCTGGAGGGTTTCGCGCACGTTGTGATCGGTGATGAGCACACCGATTCCACGGTTGCGCAGGTCCGAGACAAGGTGCCGGATCTCGCCGACCGCGATGGGGTCGACCCCCGCGAAGGGCTCGTCGAGCAGCACGTACTTCGGCCCCGCGGCCAGACAGCGGGCGATCTCGGCGCGGCGGCGCTCGCCACCCGACAGGGCCATCGCCGGGGCCTGACGCAGGTGCTCGATCGAGAACTCGCTGAGCAGTTCCTCGAGTCGTTCCCGTCGCCGCCGCCGGTCCTTCACCGCGATTTCGAGGATCGCCATGATGTTGTCCTCGACCGACAGGCCACGGAAAATCGACATTTCCTGCGGCAGGTAGCCGATCCCCAGCTTGGCCCGGCGATACATGGGCAGGGGTGTCACGTCGCGCCCGTCGATCATGACCTGCCCGCCCTCCGGGGTGATCAGCCCGGCGATGGCGTAAAAGCAGGTCGTCTTGCCCGATCCGTTGGGCCCTAGCAGCGCCACGACCTCGCCCCGGCCCAGGTCCATGCTGACATCACGGATGACAAGGCGCTTGCGGTAGGCCTTGCGCAGGTTGTGGATGCGCAGCCCGGCGCCGCCCTCGGTGACGCTCAATTCCGGCGTTTCGGTCATCTCAGCCGTCGTCCGGGTTCAGGATCGTGCGGACCTGGCCGTCCATCCGGGCGCTGCCCGTGCGCAGGTCGACGCGCATCCGCTCCGCCGAGAGCGCGCTGCCCCCCTGGGTGACCAGCACCTGGCCCTCCAGCACAAGCGTCCCGCCGGCAATGTCGTAATCGGCGCGCTGGGCTTCGGCGGCCTCTGTCGGGGTCACGAAGGTGACGCCGCCCGAGGCGCGCAGGTTGTCTATCGCGCCGGTCTGGTCGTTGTAGGTCACGTCCACCCGGGCCGCAGTCAGGCGAAGATCGCCCTGGCCGATCTCGACATTGCCCGAGAAACTGGCCTTGCCGGTGTCCTGGTCCACCTCGAGGCTGTCGGCGGTGATTTCCACCGGGGCAGTGGGGTCGGCATTGACCGCGCCCAGTGTCAGGTTGGTCTGGGCCGAAGCGCCGGTCGCCGCTGCCAGCGTGATGAACAGGGCCAGGGCCCAGGTCTTGCAGATGTGCACGTCGCTAATCCCCTTGCTGGGGCTGGTATACCAGCCGAACGCCGTCGTGGAAAAGCATCCTTTGCCCGGATGTCGTGCGGGGCGTGTCGATCAGAAGCTTTCCGGCGGTCAGGTCACCGAAGGGCGCGCGGACCTCCAACGCCCCGTCGGATTCGATCCGGCCCGCTGCGATATCGGCCGTCAGGCCCATGGTTTCCATCTTGTAACCGTTCGAGGTGGTGATCCGCGTCAGCCCGAACAGCCGCGCGCGCTGGGTTGCGGTGTCCATCTCGCCGTCACCGGCGCGCACTGCGATCTCGACCCCGCCGGCCGACGTGATATCCGCGCGCAGGGTGTCGATGTGGATGAGCGTACCGTCCGGCCGGGCCTGTTTGGCCGTGACCTCGATGACCGACCCGTCGTCGGCCATGCCGGTGATCTGCGCCCCCGAGACGCGGGGGTCGCGGGCGATTTCCTCGATCTCGGCGTAGGGGATGTCGCCGCCGGGCAGCGGCGCCCGGGCCAGCAGAAAGATGGTCGACATCAGCGCCAGCGCCGCCAGCGGCAGGCCCACCTTGAGGATGGCCACCCACCGCGAACTGAGCTGGTCGGTCCTGGCCATGTCAGACCACGCCCGCCCTCAGGCAGTCGTGGATGTGCAGGATGCCCACCACCCGTCGCGAGCCTTGGGGATCGACGACGAACAGGCAGGTGATCTGGTTGTCCTCCATCACCGCCACGGCCTCTTCGGCCAGAGAGTCGGGGCCGATGGTGCGCGGGTCGCGGGTCATGACCTCGCCCGCGGCGCGGTCCAGCAGGCCGGCCATGTTCCGCCGCAGGTCGCCGTCGGTCACCACGCCTGCGAGGCCGCCCTGGTGATCGAGCACGCCGACCACGCCGAAGCCTTTCTGGCTGATGGTCAGCAGGCTCTCGCTCATGGGTGTGTCCGCCTCCGCCAGGGGCATGCGGTCGGCCCCGTGCATCAGGTCGCGCACCCGCGACAGCCGCGAGCCAAGCTTGCCGCCCGGGTGATAGGCACGGAAATCCTCGGCGGTGAAGGCGCGGTGATCCATCAGCGATACCGCCAGCGCATCGCCCAGGGCCAGGGTCATGGTGGTGGAATTCGTCGGCACGACGCCGGTGGTGCAGGCCTCGCCGGTGCGGGGCATCGCGACAAGGATGTCCGCTTCGCGGCCCAGGGTGCTTTCGGCGCGGCTGGTCAGCCCGATCAGCGGGATGCCGAAACGGCGGGTGTAGGACAGCAGGTTGGCCAGCTCCGGCGCCTCGCCCGAGTTGGAGATCGCCAGGACCACGTCCGCGCGGGTGATCATGCCCAGGTCGCCGTGGCTGGCCTCGGCGGGGTGGACGAACTGTGCAGGCGTGCCTGTACTGGCGAAGGTCGCGGCGATCTTGCGCGCGATATGGCCGGATTTGCCGATCCCCGAGACGATCACCCGGCCCGGCGTTTCCAGGATCTTTTCGACCGCCGCCGCAAAGCCGCCGTCGAGCGTTTCGGCCAGGGTTTCCAGCGCAGCGGCCTCGGCCCGGATCACGCCGCGGGCGGTGTCGAGGAACTTGGTCGCGCGGTTGCCGTTCCTGTCCATGTCAGTGGGCGAAGATGTCGATTTCGGGCCAACCGGCCAGGTCCAGCCGCGCCCGCATCGGAAGGAAATCAAAGCAGGCGGCGGCCATCTCGGTGCGGCCTTCGCGGGCCAGACGGGCATCCAGCGCCTTTTTGAGGCGGTGCAGGTAGAGGACATCCGAGGCGGCATAGTCCAGCTGCGCTGCCGTCAGTTCGGCCGCGCCCCAGTCGCTTTGCTGCTGGTGCTTGGAAATGTCGATGTCGAGCAATTCCTGCAGGAGGTTCTTGAGCCCGTGCCTATCGGTGTAGGTGCGCGTCAGCTTGCTGGCGATCTTGGTGCAGTAGACCGGGGCCGCCAGCGCGCCGAAGGCGTGATCCAGCGCGGCGATGTCGAAGCGGCCGAAATGGAACAGCTTCAGCACCTTCGGGTCGGTCAGCAGGCGGCACAGGTTGGGGGCCTCTGTCTGGCCATGTTTGACCTGCACCAGGTGGCAATCGCCATCGCCCGCCGACATCTGCACCAGACACAGCCGATCCCGGTGCGGGTTCAGGCCCATCGTCTCGCAGTCGATCGCAACGATCGGACCAAGGCTCAGCCCATCGGGCAGGTCGCGCTCGTAAAGGTGGTTTGCCATCGTTTCCATCGTCTCCTGCTAGGGGAGGGATGGTGCCCAGAAGAGGACTCGAACCTCCACGTCCATACGGACACCAGCACCTGAAGCTGGCGCGTCTACCAATTCCGCCATCTGGGCACAGATGTCGTGGAAGCGGCATTTACGCCCGCACGACGGCGCTGTCAACGCGTTTCCGGCTGTTTTTTCGCAGGTCCACGGACCGGTGGCGGTGTTTGCCGAGCCGCAGCCCGAAACCACCTTGTTTGTCGGCCCCCCGGGCGATAAACGCGGGGCAGCGGCAGACACGAGGGGTAGGGCCATGTCCAAGCTTGTCACCATTTTCGGCGGGTCCGGGTTTCTGGGGCGCTACATCGCCCAGCGCATGGCCAAGGCGGGCTGGCGCGTGCGCGTCGCGGTGCGCCGCCCGAACGAGGCCATGTTCGTCAAACCCTATGGTGTGGTCGGCCAGGTCGTGCCGGTGTTCTGCAACATCCGCGACGACAACAGTGTGCGCGAGGTTCTTCGCGGGGCCGATGTGGCGATCAACTGCGTGGGCACATTCGATGCCTTCGGCAAGAACAACTTCGATGCGGTGCAGGCCGAGGGGGCCGAGCGCATCGCCCGGATCTCGGCCGAGGAGGGCGTGCAGCGCATGGTGCAGATTTCGGCCATCGGCGCCGATGCCGAGGCCGACAGCGCCTATGCCCGCACCAAGGCCGCGGGCGAGGCCGGGGTGCTGGCGCATATGCCCGAGGCGGTGATCCTGCGGCCCTCGGTGCTGTTCGGCCACACCGATGCCTTCTTCAACCGTTTCGCGGCGATGACAACCTACAGCCCCGTCCTTCCGGTCGTGGGCGCCGAGACGCGCTTTCAGCCGGCCTATGTGGATGACGTGGCCGAGGCCGCGGCCCAAGGCGCGCTGGGTCGCGCTGCGCCGGGTGTCTACGAACTTGGCGGGCCGGACGTGAACACCTTCCGCGAGTTGATGCAGCAGATGCTGGGCATGATCCGGCGCCGTCGCCTGATCCTGAACATGCCGTTCTGGATGGCCGGGCTGATGGCGCGTGTCTTCGCGCTGGGCGAGCGGATGAGCTTCGGCCTGCTCAAGGGGCCGATAAGCCGCGACCAGGTGCTGCAATTGCAACGGGACAACGTCGTGTCTGAGGGCGCGCGCGGCTTTGCCGAGCTTGGCATTTCGCCCAAGTCGCTGGAGGCGATCCTGCCCGACTACCTGTGGCGTTTCCGCCCCTCGGGCCAGTATTCGGCCATGAAGGACTCGGCCCGGAACCTGAAAAGCTAGGTATAGGCGATCACCAGCAAGGTGATGCCAAGGATCACCCGGTAGATCACGTAGGGTGTGAAACTGACCGAGCTCAGCAGGCGCATCATCAATGAGAGCGCCAGTAGCGCCGCGACAAAGGCCATGGCGGCGGCCAGTGCGCCGTCACGGGCGGCCCCCGCATCTGCGGTCAGTGCCACCTCTGCCCCCAGCAGCACGCCCGACGCGAGGATGACCGGGATCGACATCAGCATGGCCAGTTTTGCGCCGTCCTCGCGGGCATAGCCAAGGTGCCGCGCGGCGGTGATGGTGATCCCGGAGCGCGAGGTGCCGGGGATCAGCGCCAGGGCCTGCCAGGCCCCCATGACGACGGCATCACGCAGGGTCCAGTTGCCGGCCGTCTTGTCCACCCCGCCTGTCTGGTCGGCCCAGTAGAGCACCAGGCCGAAGATCAGCATGGTCCAGCCGATGAGCGCCACGGAGCGCATGGCGGCATCCAGCCCGGTCAGTTTCAGAACCAGCCCGAAGAGAACCGCCGGGACCGTGGCGACAATCAGCAGAAGGGCAAGCCGGGCGCCTTCGGTATCCGTGCGGCCTCTGGCCAGGCGCGGAAGCCCCAGCATGGCCCCGCGCACGTCACGCCAGAAATAAAGAACGACCGCCAGCAAGGTGCCCACGTGAACCGCCACGTCTATCACAAGGCCCTGGTCGGCCCGGCCCGTCAGCTGCGGCAGCAGGATCAGGTGCCCGGACGAGGACACGGGCAGAAACTCGGTGATGCCCTGGATCACGGAGACAAGGACGAGGGTAAAAAGGGGCATGGGTCCGCCTGATTCGTTTCCCTTCGTTTCTAAACAAGGCAGAGAATTGCGAAAGATCGGGAAATAGGTCCGGAGCGGAACGAAAAATCTGTTCCAGGCCCGTTTTTGCTGCGGCGCGGCAGGAGATTTCCTATAAATAGGTCAGTTATTATGACTTTTATTCTGGCTCCGATCAGTTTACATCAAAGCTTCCAAGTGACTCTGTAGGAGGACGGAACGTGTCTGGTCAGAAGATGCTCAAGTTCGTCGATGTGGAACGGGACATGCCGGACAAGCGTCCGCCCGACCTTCGACGCACGGATTTCCACGAGATCTACGCTGAATATGCCGACGAAAAGGCCAAGGGACAGGCCGCGCGGTGCAGTCAGTGTGGTGTGCCCTACTGCCAGTCGCACTGTCCGCTGCACAACAACATCCCCGACTGGCTGCGCTTGACGGCGGAAAACCGTCTCCAAGAGGCCTATGAGCTGAGCCAGGCCACCAACACCTTTCCCGAGATCTGCGGCCGCATCTGCCCGCAGGATCGTCTGTGCGAGGGCAACTGCGTGATCGAGAAGGCCGGCCACGGCACCGTCACCATCGGCCAGGTCGAAAAATACATCACCGACACCGCCTGGGACGAAGGCTGGGTCAAGCCCATCGTGCCCCACGCGGAGCGCTCCGAAAGCGTCGGCATCATCGGCGCCGGCCCCGCCGGGCTGGCCGCGGCCGACAAGCTGCGCCGCGAGGGTATCAAGGTCACGATCTATGATCGCTATGACCGCGCGGGCGGGCTGATGACCTATGGCATTCCCGGCTTCAAGCTGGAAAAGGACATTGTCATGCGCCGAAACGATCAGCTTGAACAGGGCGGGGTCGAGTTCGTGCTCAACTGTGACGTGGGCGATGACCTGTCCTTCGATGCCATCCGCGGCAAGCACGACGCGGTTCTGATCGCCACCGGCGTCTACAAGTCGCGCGAATTGCAGGCCCCGGGGTCGGGGGCCGATGGGATCGTGCGCGCCATCGATTACCTGACAGCCTCCAACCGCAAGAGTTTTGGCGACGTGGTCGAGGAGTTCGAAAACGGCGAGTTGAACGCGGCGGGCAAGAAGGTCGTCGTCATCGGCGGCGGTGACACGGCCATGGACTGCGTGCGCACCGCCACCCGGCAGGGCGCGGAAAGCGTGAAATGCCTCTATCGCCGTGATCGCGACAACATGCCCGGTTCGCAGCGCGAAGTGAAAAACGCCGAGGAAGAAGGCGTGGAATTCGTCTGGCTGACGGCGCCCAAGGGCTTTGCCGGTGATGCGGTCGAGGGGGTCATGGTCCAGCAGATGCGCCTGGGCGCCCCCGATGCCAGTGGCCGCCAGATGCCCGAGGTGATCGAGGACAGCGACTACGTGGAAGAGGCCGACCTGGTCATCAAGGCGCTGGGATTCGAACCCGAGGAGCTGCCCAAGCTCTGGGGTGTCGAGGGCCTGGAGGTAACCCGCTGGGGCACCGTCAAGGCCGAGTTCACCACCGGTCGGACCAGCCTCGATGGCGTGTTTGCCGCCGGGGACATCGTGCGCGGGGCCAGTCTCGTGGTATGGGCCATTCGCGACGGATGCGACGCCGCCGACGCGATCCTGGACTATGCGTCGCAGGGGGCCGCGATTGCGGCGGAATAGGGTGCCGCCGGAACATCGCTGCGGCCCTGGCCGCCGCCGCACCACCACGCAGGAGGGCCGGATGAAAATCGCAGGAGTCATGACCGCCGCCGTCGCGCTGGCTGCGCCCGGCCTGGCACAAGGCCAGACGTTCGACCTGCCGCCGGGCTGCGAGGCCTTCGTGACGGTCCAGGGCAAGGATTGCACGGTCAGTCACATGTTCACCTGCGAGGACGATCCCGAGGGCCACACCCGCCGCGCGGAGCTGGACGAGGAAATGATCACCTACATCGGCCGCGTCGATTCCGAGGCGCAGTGGATCGAGAGTTTCCACCTGACCACGCGCCACACCGAGCGGCTGGAAAGCAGCCCCGCCGACCGGGCCTCGCTGACCGAGCTTCTGGCCACCGACCGCGACACCTGGGATTTCGTCACGCAAAGCGCCGAGATCGGCCCGACCCGCTATACCGGCGAGGACCGTTTGACCGGCGAGAGCATGGTGATTGACGGTGTCACCCTGTTGCGCACGGAATACGAGATCACCGCCCGCGGCGCCGATGGCGAGGAGCTGTGGCGCGGGCAGGGGCGCGAATTTGTCCATCCCGACTGGCGCGTCTTCCTGTCGGGCAAAAGCGCCTACACAACCCCCGATGACAGCTACGAGATTGACGGCACGCCCGTGGAGTTCATCTTTCCCGGCGAGCCGGGCTTTCTTTCCGTCAACCCGAAATACGGCTGCGGCGTCGTGATGTCGTCGCTGGCCGCGGACTGACCGACACCCCCTTAGCGGCGCACCTCCGGGCGTGCGGCCGCGAAACGAGGAGCAAGACCATGACCAAGTTCGATTCAAGCTGGGCCGCCGCGGAACAGGCACGGCGCGACTGGGTGGCCGAGAACGGCCTGTACCGGCCCGAGGACGAGCGCGCCAACTGCGGCGTGGGCCTTGTCGTTTCGATGGACGGAAAACCGTCGCGGCAGGTGGTGCAGAACGGCATCGACGCGCTCAAGGCGGTCTGGCATCGCGGTGCGGTAGATGCCGACGGCAAGACCGGCGATGGCGCGGGCATCCACGTCCAGATCCCGGTGCCCTTCTTCTATGACCAGGTCGAACGCACGGGCCACACCCCGCGCCGCGACGAACTGCTTGCGGTGGGCCAGGTGTTCCTGCCGCGCACGGATTTCGGCGCGCAAGAGACCTGCCGGACGATCGTGGAATCCGAAGTGCTGCGGATGGGTTATTCAATCTATGGCTGGCGCCATGTGCCCGTGGCCGTTGATTGCCTCGGCGAGAAGGCCAATGCGACCCGCCCCGAGATCGAGCAGATCCTGATTTCCAACGCCAAGGGCGTGGACGAGGAAACCTTCGAGCGCGAGCTTTACGTCATTCGCCGCCGGATCGAGAAGGCTGCCATCGCGGCAGGCGTGCAGGAACTCTACCTGGCGTCCCTTTCGTGCCGCAGCATCATCTACAAGGGCATGATGCTCGCCGAGCAGGTAGCCGAGTTCTATCCCGACCTGTTGGACGAGCGCTTCGAGAGCGCCTTTGCGATCTACCACCAGCGCTATTCGACCAACACCTTCCCGCAGTGGTGGCTGGCCCAGCCTTTCCGGATGCTGGCCCACAACGGCGAGATCAACACGCTCAAGGGCAATCTGAACTGGCTGCGCAGCCACGAGATCCGCATGGCCAGCGCCGCATTCGGCGACATGGCCGAGGACATCAAGCCCATCGTGCCGGGCGGGTCGTCGGATTCGGCGGCGCTCGACGCGGTCTTCGAGGTGCTGGTGCGTTCCGGCCGGTCGGCGCCCATGGCCAAGACGCTGATGGTGCCTGAAAGCTGGTCCAAGCAGGCCACCGAACTGCCGCAAACCTGGCGCGACATGTATTCCTATTGCAACAGCGTGATGGAGCCCTGGGACGGGCCGGCAGCGCTGGCCATGACCGACGGGCGCTGGGTCTGCGCCGGGCTTGACCGCAACGGGCTGCGCCCCATGCGCTATGTCGTCACCGGCGACGGACTGGTGGTCGCGGGCTCCGAGGTTGGCATGGTGCCCACGGACGAGGCGACTGTGGTCGAGAAGGGCGCGCTTGGTCCGGGCCAGATGCTGGCCATCGACATGGCGAGTGGCACGCTGTTCCACGATACCGAGATCAAGAACAAGCTGGCCCGCGCGCTGCCCTTCGGTGACTGGGTGGGCAAGATCAACAACCTTGATGACAAGCTGGCCGGGGTCACCGAGGTGCCGCTGCATTCCGGGGCCGATTTGCGCAAGCGCCAGATCGCCGCCGGCTACAGCATCGAGGAGCTGGAGAGCATCCTGGTCCCCATGGCCGAGGATGCCAAGGAAGCCATCGCCTCGATGGGGGATGACACGCCCAGCGCGGTGCTGTCGGACAAGTATCGCCCTCTCAGCCACTTCTTCCGCCAGAACTTCAGCCAGGTCACGAACCCGCCGATCGACAGCTTGCGCGAGTTCCGGGTGATGAGCCTTAAGACCCGGTTCGGTAACCTCAAGAACGTGCTCGACGAGGACAGCAGCCAGACCGAGATCCTGGTGCTGGAAAGCCCCTTCGTGGGCAATGCCCAGTGGGATGCGCTGGTGGCTTCGTTCAACGCCCCGGCGGTCGAGATCGACTGTACTTTCCCGGCCGGTAGCGGGGCCTCGGCGCTGCGTGAGGCGCTGACCCGCATTCGTGAAGAGGCCGAGGACGCGGTGCGTTCGGGCGCGGGGCATCTGGTGCTGACCGATCAGCACCAAGACCCGGACAAGGTGCCCATGCCGATGATACTGGCCACAAGCGCCGTGCATAGCTGGCTGACACGCAAGGGTCTGCGGACCTTCACCTCGATCAACGTGCGCTCGGCCGAGTGCATCGACCCGCAGTACTTCGCCGTGCTGGTCAGCAGCGGTGCAACGGTCGTCAATGCCTACCTGGCCGAGGACAGCCTGGCCGATCGGATCGAGCGCGGCCTTCTGGACACCACCCTGACCGAGGCCATGGCGCGGTATCGCAAGGCCATCGACCAGGGGCTTCTCAAGATCATGGCCAAGATGGGGATCTCAGTCATCTCGTCCTATCGCGGCGGGCTGAACTTCGAGGCGGTGGGCCTGTCCCGCGCCATGGTGGCCGAGTATTTCCCCGGCATGCAAAGCCGAATCTCGGGCATCGGGCTGGGCGGCCTGCAAAAGCAGGTGGAAAAGGTCCATGCGCAGGGCTGGCGCAGCAGCCAGGACATCCTGCCCATCGGAGGCTTCTACAAGGCGCGCCGCTCGGGCGAGAAGCACGCTTGGGAAGCCACCTCGATGCATCTGATGCAGGAAGCCTGCAACCGGGCCTCGCACGAGATGTGGAAGCAGTATTCGACGGCCATGCGGTCGAACCCGCCGATCCATCTGCGCGACCTTCTGGCGATCAAGCCGCTGGGCCAGTCGATCCCGATCGAAGAGGTCGAGAGCATCACCAGCATCCGCAAGCGGTTCGTCACGCCGGGGATGTCGCTGGGCGCGCTGTCGCCCGAGGCGCACAAGACGCTGAACGTTGCCATGAACCGCATCGGCGCCAAGTCCGACAGCGGCGAAGGCGGCGAGGACCCGGCGCATTTCGTGCCCGAGCCCAACGGCGACAATCCCTCGGCCAAGATCAAACAGGTGGCGTCCGGGCGCTTTGGTGTCACGGCGGAATACCTCAACCAGTGCGAGGAACTGGAGATCAAGGTCGCCCAGGGCGCCAAGCCCGGCGAGGGCGGCCAGCTTCCGGGCATGAAGGTCACCGACCTGATCGCGCGGCTGCGGTATTCGACCAAGGGCGTGACGCTGATCTCGCCCCCGCCGCACCACGACATCTACTCCATCGAGGATCTGGCGCAGCTGATCTATGACCTCAAGCAGATCAACCCGCGCTGCAAGGTGACGGTGAAACTCGTCGCGTCCAGCGGTGTCGGCACCATCGCGGCCGGTGTGGCCAAGGCCAAGGCCGACGTGATCCTGATCTCGGGGCACAACGGCGGCACGGGTGCCAGCCCGGCGACCAGCATCAAGTACGCGGGCCTGCCCTGGGAAATGGGCCTGACCGAGACGCATCAGGTGTTGTCGATGAACAACCTGCGTTCGCGCGTGACCCTGCGCACCGACGGCGGGCTGCGCACGGGCCGGGACGTCGTCATGGCCGCCATGATGGGGGCCGAGGAATACGGCATCGGCACCGCCGGCCTGATCGCGATGGGCTGTATCATGGTGCGCCAGTGCCAGTCGAACACTTGCCCGGTCGGTGTCTGCACCCAGGACGAGCGTCTGCGCGAGAAGTTCACCGGCAATGCCGACAAGGTGGTCAACCTGATCAGCTTCTACGCCTCCGAGGTGCGCGAGATTCTGGCCGAGATCGGTGCGCGGAGCCTGGACGAGGTGATCGGGCGCGCGGACCTTCTGGCGCAGGTCAGCCGCGGGTCGGCCCACCTGGACGATCTGGACCTCAACCCGCTGCTGATCACCGTCGACGGGGCCAAGGAGATCGTTCACGACCGCGAAAAGCCGCGCAACGAGGTCTCGGACACCCTGGATGCGCAGATCGTCAAGGACGCCGCGCGCTTCCTCCAGGACGGCGAGAAGATGCAGCTGGAATATTCGGTGCAGAACACCCTGCGAACGATCGGCACCCGCACGTCGAGCCATATCGTGCGCAACTTTGGGATGAACAACGACCTTCAGCCCGACCACCTGACGGTCAAGCTCAAGGGCAGCGCGGGCCAGTCGTTGGGCGCTTTCGCCGCGCCGGGTCTGAAGCTCGTCGTCTCGGGAGATGCCAATGACTACGTGGGCAAGGGCCTTTCCGGAGGCACCGTCGTGGTACGGCCGCCGCAGGGTAGCCCGCTGGTGGCCAGCGAGAACACCATCATCGGCAACACGGTGTTGTACGGGGCGACGGGGGGCTACCTCTTTGCCGCGGGGCGGGCCGGGGAACGCTTCGCGGTGCGCAACTCGGGCGCGCATGTGGTCATTGAGGGCTGCGGGTCGAACGGCTGTGAGTACATGACCGGCGGGGTTGCGGTGATCCTCGGTGAAATTGGCGCCAACTTCGGGGCTGGGATGACCGGCGGCATGGCCTATCTGCACGACCCCGATGGCACGGCGCGCAACCTGATGAACATGGAAACGCTGGTGACCTGCTCGGTCACGGTGGATCACTGGGAGGTCGAGCTGAAAGGCCTGATCGAGCGCCACGCCGCCGAGACCGGCAGCCGCAAGGCCGCCGACCTGTTGCAGAACTGGCAGGTCGAGAAGCCGAACTTCGTTCAGGTCTGCCCCAGGGAGATGCTGCCGCATCTATCGGCCCCGCTGGGGCTGGAGGACAGCGCCGTCCCGGCCGAGTGAGCCTGCCGCACCATCCTCGCCCGGTCCCCCTCGGGATCGGGCGTGCAGCGGGGCTGCGTCCGCTTGACCGTCCGCGCCGGACGGTGTGAATGGGCGCATGACTAGGAAACGCGCAGTAAAAAACAAAGCGGCCCCGGGCGATCCGCCCGGCGCCGGCCCGTGGCTGGCACGCGTCCGCGCGACATTGCGGCGCTGGCTTCTTCGGGGCGCGCTTGGCATTTTCGGGGCGACTGTCCTTCTGGTCGCGCTTTTCGCCGTGCTCAACCCGCCGACAACGCCCTACATCTGGTCGGAAAGCCGCCGCCTGGATGGGGTGGCGCACGCGTGGGTGCGCATGGCCGAGATCGCACCGGTCATGGCCCGCGCCGCCGTGGCCGCCGAGGACGCCGACTATTGCCGGCACTGGGGGCTGGATCTTTCGGCGATCCGGGCGGCCATGTCCGATGGCGGGCGGCGCGGGGCCTCGACCATCAGCCAGCAGACGGTCAAGAATGTCTACCTCTGGCAAGGGCGCAGCTGGTTGCGGAAATCCATCGAGGCACTGGTCACGCCGCTGGTCGAGGCGATCTGGTCCAAGCGCCGTATCCTCGAGGTCTACCTCAACGTGGCCGAGTTCGACGCGGGCGTCTTCGGCGTCGAGGCCGCAGCGCAGCACTACTTCGGCATTCCGGCACGGGACCTGAGCCCGGTGCAGGCGGCGCGGCTGGCGGCGGTGCTGCCCGACCCCAAGGGCCGCTCGGCGGCGCGGCCCTCGGATTTTCTGCGCCGCCGGGCGGCCGGCATCCGCGACGGGGCGGCAACGATCCGCAGGGATGGCCGGGCGGCCTGTTTTGAGGCGTGACCCGGGATTGAACCCGCCCCGCGCATCGGGCATGGAAGGGATGTGCACCCGAACCGAGACAGCCCAGATGAACCGCCTTTATCACTACCCCCTCTCGCCGTTCAGCCGCAAAGTGCGCCTGAGCCTGGCCGAGAAGAAGATCGAGGTGGAACTGGTCGAGGAACGCTACTGGGAGAAGGACCCCGACTTTTTGCGGCGCAACCCGGCGGGCAAGGTGCCGGTCCTGAAGATGGGCAATCGTACCATGGCCGACAGCACCGCGATCTGCGAATATCTGGAAGAGGCCCATCCGGTTCCGGCCCTGCTGCCGACCACACCCGAGGCCCGCTACGAGGTGCGCCGCCTCGTGGCCTGGTTCGACGACAAGTTCAACAGCGAGGTCACGACCAAGCTGATGGGCGAGCGGATGTTCCGCAAGGTCATGGGCACCGGCTATCCCGACAGCACCAACGTCAAGGCCGGCGCCAAGGCGATCAAGTATCACATCGACTACATGGCCTGGCTGCTGGACCAGCGCCGCTGGCTGGCCGGCGACCAGATGAGCCTCGCCGATTTCGCCGCCGCCGCGCATCTGAGCTGTCTCGACTATATCTCGGATGTGGACTGGAACCGATCCGAGGCGGTCAAGGACTGGTATGCCAAGATCAAGTCGCGCCCGGCCTTCCGGTCGATCCTGGCCGACCAGGTGCCGGGATTCCCGCAGCCGGACCATTATGCCGATCTGGATTTCTGATCCGGTCTCGCCGCCTTCGGCGTCGATCCGGGCGAGGGGCGCTGCCCCTCGCGCTCCCCGGGATATTTCGAGCCAGAGGCAGCAGGGGGTGATTTGTCCGACCTGAAGGCACGGCTGGTGGACAAGGCCCTGGCCGAGGGCTTTGCAAGCGTGGGCGTTTGCCGCCCGGATGCGGTGCCCGAGCTCGCAGATCAGCTGGACCGTTTCGTGGCCGAGGGGCGGCACGGACAGATGGGCTGGATGGCCGAACGCATGGCCTGGCGCGGCGATCCTTCGGCGCTCTGGCCCAGGGCGCGGTCCGTGGTGATGCTGGCCGAGCCCTATACCCCCGATCACGACCCGCTGGAGGTATTGGAGCAGCGCGACCGGGCGGCGATTTCCGTCTATGCGCAGAACCGCGACTACCACGACATCGTCAAGAAGCGGCTCAAGCGGGTCGGGCGCTGGCTGGTCGAGCAGGAGGGCTGCGAGATCAAGGTCTTCGTGGACACGGCCCCGGTGATGGAAAAGCCCCTGGCACAGGCGGCGGGCCTCGGCTGGCAGGGCAAGCATACCAACCTGCTGAGCCGCGCGATGGGCAACTGGTTCTTTCTGGGGGCGATCTTCACGACCGCAGATCTGGAACCGGACGCGCCGGGGCAGGAAAATTGCGGGTCCTGCACCGCCTGCCTCGATATCTGTCCGACCGATGCCTTCCCCGCGCCGTTCCAGCTGGATGCGCGGCGCTGCATTTCCTACCTGACGATCGAGCACAAGGGCCCGGTGGACGCAGAATTGCGCCCGCTGATGGGCAACCGCATCTACGGCTGCGACGATTGCCTGGCGATCTGCCCTTGGAACAAGTTCGCGCAAGAGGCCACCGAGATGCGCTATGCCGGCCGCGAGGACTTGCGCGCGCCAAGTTTGGCCGAACTGGCACGATTGGACGACGCGGGATTCCGTGCCATGTTCTCGGGGAGCCCGATCAAGCGGATCGGCCGTGACCGTTTCGTGCGCAATGTGCTCTATGCGATCGGCAATTCGGGCGATGCGGCGCTGGTGCCGGTGGCGCAGGGGCTCTGTGACGATCCGGATGCGGCGGTCGCGGATGCGGCGCGCTGGGCGGCCGGGCGATTGAGGGACGGGAGGATCGAATGAAACGACTGGCCATGATCCTGGCGCTGCTGGCAACGCCCCTCGCGGCACAGGTCGAGCAGGGGCGCCCCAACGCCGATTTCGAGCCCGCCTTCCCAAGTCAGACCCGCGCGCCGGCCCTGGAGGAAACACCAGTGCAGGCAGAGTGGTTGGCGCGAGGGCTGGAACATCCTTGGGGCATCGCCGTTCTGTCTGATGGTAGGTTTCTTGTCACCGAGCGCCCTGGCCGGATGCGCCTGATCGGGCCCGAGGGGGCCTCGGGGCCGATCGAGGGCGTGCCAGAGGTCGATGCGCGGCGGCAAGGCGGCCTGCTGGATGTCACCGTGCGCGATGACTTCGACCAGACGCGGCAGGTCTGGTGGACCTATGCCAAACGCGTGACGGGCGGCACGGTGACGGCCGCTGCGACCGGCACCCTGAGCGCGGATGGCAGCCGCATGGAGGATGCACGCGACATCTTCGTGCAGGAGCCGCCCTCGCGGAACCCGATGCACTATGGCAGCCGCATCGTCTTCGGCCCGGACGGCGTGGCCCATATCACCACCGGAGAGCATTTCAGCCGCGCCGACAGGCAATTGGCGCAGGACCTCGATACCACCTACGGCAAGGTCGTCCGTGTGACGCCCGAGGGCGAGGTGCCCCCCGACAACCCCTTCGTCGGCCGCGAGGGGCTGGATACGATCTGGTCCTATGGCCATCGCAACATGCAGGGCGCGGCAATCGGGCCGCAGGGGCAGCTTTGGACAATCGAGCACGGCCCGGCGGGCGGGGATGAGCTGAACCGCCCGCTTCCGGGGCGCAACTACGGCTGGCCGGTGATCTCTTACGGTGTGAACTACAACCGGAGCAGCGTCGGCTCGGGCCAGGCCGTGCGCGAGGCGATGGAGCAGCCGGTCTACTACTGGGACCCGGTGATCGCGCCGGGCGGCATGATGTTTCACAACGGCCGAGGCGGGTTCGACTGGGCGGGCGACCTGCTGATCGGGTCGCTCAATCCCGGCGGGCTGGTGCGGCTGCGGTTTGCCCAGGGCCGCGTCGCGGGCGAGGAACGCCTGCTGCGCGACATCGGGCGGGTCCGTGATGTCGAGGTGCTGGACGATGGCACCGTGCTGCTGCTGATCGACGCCCCCGACGGGGGGGTCATGCGGGTGCGCCCGGCGGGCTGACTGGCCATTTCGCAGCGCCGGGCGTAAGCAAGGCGCATGTTCGCCGCCACGACAGCCCTCAGCCCCGTGCGGGGTATCTTCCTGATGATTTCCGCCGTGACGATCTTTACCGTCATGTCCGCTTTCATCAAGGCGGCGCCGGGGGTGCCGGCGGGCGAGGCGATGTTCTTCCGCTCGGTTCTCGCCATGCCGATCATCCTGGTCTGGCTGATCTGGCAGGGTGACTGGCCGCAGGGCATCCGCACCAAGAGCATCCGCAATCACGCGGTGCGCGGGCTGGTCGGCTCTGCGGCCATGGGGCTTGGGTTCGCGGGCCTGAAGTATCTGCCCCTGCCCGAGGTCACGGCGATTCGCTTTGCCACGCCGGTCGTGATGGTGGTGCTGGCCGCGCTGATGCTGGGCGAGCGCTTGCGCCTGATCCGCATTACCGCAGTGGCGCTGGGCCTTGTCGGGGTGTTGATCATCATCTGGCCACGGCTGAGTTTCGGGCTGAACAATACCGAGGCGCTGGGTGCGCTGATGGTGCTGGGCTCGGCCTGTCTTGCCGCCCTGGCGCAGGTCTTCGTCAAGGGCATGAGCGGGACCGAGACGACGGCGGCCATCGTCTTCTGGTTTTCGCTGACCTCGACGGGCGCCTCGCTTCTGACCTTGCCGTTCGGCTGGGTCTGGCCCGATGCGGGCGAGGCGGCCTTTCTCGTGGGCGCGGGCCTGGTGGGTGGCATGGGGCAGATCTTGCTGACCTCTTCCTACCGGCTGGCCGATGCCGGGGTGCTTGCGCCCTTCACCTATGTCTCGATGCTTTGGTCGGTGGTGATCGGCTATGTCTGGTTTGACGAGGTGCCGACCCTGCCGATGCTGGTGGGCGCGGCGCTGGTGATCCTCGCGGGCGTCGTCATCGTGCTGCGGGAGCGGCAGCTGGGCAACAACACCACCGCCCGCCGCAAGGTCAGCGCCAAGGGGCTGCAATAGCCGCCCGGGGGTTGAACCCGTGCATTTCCGACCCCCACATGGTAGGGTGAAGACAGAAGAACCCGAAAGGAGGACCAGATGACGCGCCATATCGTGGACCGCCCCAAATCCCGCGACAACCCGTCCCGGGCCAAGGCCTTCCTGAAGATTCAAAGAGATGTTCATCCCAGCGATGCCACGCGCCGCTTGCAGCGTGAGCCGCGCAGGCATGGTGTCGGGCGACTCAAGCAGTTCCTGCGGATCGAGCGGGGCCGGACGGCCTGAGCCGCAAACCCGATACCCCCGGAGCTGCCTCCGGGGGTATCGCGCGCCAAAGTGCTTGGGCCTAGCTCCGCACCAGCTTTTCGTAACCCTCGACCATGTCCTTGGCCAGCGCACCGACTTCGAAGGTATAGTCTCCGATCTGGCCCACCGGCGTGACCTCGGCGGCGGTGCCGGTTAGCCAGCATTGCTCGAAGCCTACCAGTTCTTCGGGCATGATCACCCGCTCGTGGACCTTGACATGGCGCTCGCGCAACATGTCGATCACGGTCTGGCGGGTCAGCCCGTTGAGGAAGACATCCGCCTTGGGTGTGTGGACCTCGCCATCCTTGACGAAAAAGATGTTCGCCCCGGTGCATTCGGCCACGTAGCCGCGATAGTCCATGAACAGCGCATCCGAACAGCCCTTTGCCTCGGCCTCGTGTTTGGAGATGGTGCAGATCATGTAGAGCCCGGCCGCCTTGGCGTGAACCGGGATGGTCTCGGGGCTGGGGCGCTTCCACTTGGCGATATCCAGCTTGGCCCCCTTGAACTTGGCGTCGCCGTAATAGGCGCCCCATTCCCAGGCCGCCACGGCCAGTCGGACCGGGTTGCGGGCCGAGGCCACGCCCATGTCTTCGCCGGCGCCGCGCCAGGCCACCGCGCGCACATAGGCATCGGACAGGCCGTTGGCGGCCAGGACCTGCTGCTTGGCGGCCTCGATTTCATCAACCGTGTAGGGGAGTTCGAAATCCAGCTCGCCCGCCGAGAAATGCAGGCGTTCGGAGTGGTCGCGGCTGCGGAAGATTTTGCCACCATAGGCACGCTCGCCCTCGAAGACCGAAGAGGCATAGTGCAGCGCATGGCTCAGGACATGCACCTTGGCCTCGCGCCACTGCACAAGCTGGCCGTCCAGCCAGATCTTTCCGTCACGATCGTCATAGCCACCCGCCATCGCACCCTCCTTCAGGATTTGCATTTATTGCGCGCATTAGGTCCAATATGGACATAAAATTTCGCAAAATCTGTAATTCGATACTGATCACGCCTTGGAATGTCAACAACACTGACGTATTGTTACGTCAAGCGTGAAGAGGAGGCAGACGTGGCCGAGGGACCCGAGGGCGGACAGGCGCTTCTGTTCCTGACCGACGATCAGCTGCGCAAGGGGATCGAGGCGATGTTCTTCGCCTATCGCGGGTTCACTGCCGATCCCGACCGCATCCTGGCCGAGCTGGCCTATGGCCGCGCGCATCACAGGGCCGTTCACTTCATCGGGCGCCGACCGGGGACAACAGTGAACAACCTGTTGTCGATTCTCGGGGTCACCAAGCAATCTCTCAACCGCGTGTTGCGCACGCTGATCGAAGATGGCCTTGTCATCAGCGAGGTGGGGCGGAGCGACAAGCGCGAGCGCAATCTCTACCTGACTGATGCGGGCCGTGCGCTGGAACAGCGCCTCTCCGATGCCCAGAGGGACCGCATGCGCGCCGCCTACCGGGCCGCCGGCCCCGAGGCCGTGGCCGGGTTCCGCCAGGTGCTGGAGGCGATGATGGACGAGGACCTTCACCGCCACTACCGCGAGATGAAGGATCTGAAGGTGTGAGATGATGGCGGAGAAACCGGGGGACAGCCCGCACCTGCTGGTGGTGGACGACGACGAACGCATCCGGGCCCTGTTGCAGAAATTCCTGGCCCGGAACGGCTTTCTCGTGACGAGTGCGCGCGATGCCGACCACGCGCGGCGCATCCTGTCGGGGCTGGACTTCGACCTGATCGTTCTGGACGTGATGATGCCCGGCGATGACGGGATCACCCTGTGCGCCGAGTTGCGCGCCCGCCGCTCTACCCCGATCCTGCTGCTGACGGCCCGGGCCGAGACCGAGGACCGGATCGCGGGACTCGAGGCGGGCGCCGACGATTACCTGCCGAAGCCCTTCGAACCCAAGGAGTTGCTGCTGCGAATCAACTCGATCCTGCGGCGGATGCCCGCGGCCGAGCCTGGCGCTGGGGTGCCCAAGGTGCTGCACATGGGCCCGCTGCGCTATGATATCGAGCGCGGCGAGATGTGGCGCGGCGAGGACCTCGTGCGCTTGACCGCGACCGAGAGCCAGCTGTTGCAGATCTTCTCGGACCAGCCGGGCGAGCCCGTCAGCCGGGCCGATCTCGTGGATCGTCTGGGGCGCAGCGGGGGACAGGCGCAGGAGCGCGCGGTGGACGTCCAGATCACCCGGCTGCGCCGCAAGCTGGAGGACGATCCCAAGCAGCCGCGCTATCTGCAGACGGTGCGGGGTGCCGGTTACATGCTCGCCCCGGACTGAAGCGGGCGGCTGGAAAATCGTGACGCCTTTGGCGTCGCAGGTTTTCGGGGACATTGGCGCCGGACCGGCCAGGGGGATGGGCCGTTGTCCCGGCGGCGACTGTCGTGTCGTGAGTTTATTTGCCAAGATGAAGGGCGGCCTTGTGCCGCGCCGCCGGATGCGGTTTCTACTGGGGCATGACCACAGCCCTGATCACCCATCACGATTTCCTTGGCCATGTAACTCCGCCGGGCCACCCCGAGCAGGTAGCGCGGATGGATGCCGTGCATGGCGCGCTTGAAAACATGGACCTGACCCGCGTGGTGGCCCCGATGGCCGCCGAGGCGGATTTGTTGCGTGTGCATCCCAAGGCCCACCTCGACCGGGTCGCGGTGGCGGTACCCGAGACGGGCGCCCGGGCGCTGGACGCCGATACCCATGTCTCGGCCGGGTCGCTGGCGGCGGCCTGGAAAGCGGCGGGTGCGGTGATCCGCGGGGTCGACATGGTGATGGCGGGCGAAGTGGGAAATGCCTTTGCCGCCGTGCGCCCGCCCGGCCACCACGCCGAGACCGAGACGCCCATGGGATTCTGCCTGTTCGGCAGCGTTGCGGCTGCGGCGAAGCATGCGCTGGAGCATCACGGGCTGTCGCGCGTGGCGGTGGTGGATTTCGACGTGCATCACGGCAACGGGACGCAGGATCTTCTTTGGGACGAGCGGCGCGTTCTGTTCGTCTCGTCGCACCAGATGCCGCTCTGGCCCGGGACCGGGCGGCGCGACGAGACCGGCGCCTTCGACAATGTGATGAACCTGCCCCTGCCGCCCGAGAGTGACGGTGCGCACATGCGGCGGGTCTACGCGGCCGAGGTCTTTCCGCGCCTGCGGGATTTCGCGCCCGAGCTGATCCTGATCTCGGCCGGGTTCGACGCGCACCGGGCCGATCCGCTGGCCCAGCTGAGCTGGGACGAGTCGGATTTCGCCTGGATCACCGAAAATCTTTGCGCGATCGCGCGCGAGACATGCGGGGGCCGTGTGGTCTCGGCACTGGAGGGCGGGTATGATCTGGAGGCCCTGGGTGCCAGCGTGGCCGCCCATGTAACTGCCCTGATGGAGAATGCCCGATGAGTGACCGCCCCGTTGCCGAGATGAGTTTCGAAGAGGCCCTGCGCGAACTGGAAGAGGTCGTGGGCAAGCTGGAACGCGGCGAGGTCCCGCTGGACGAGAGCATCAAGCTCTACGAACGGGGGGCGGAGCTGCGCACCCGCTGCGAGGCCAAGCTGAAGGAGGCCGAAGAAAAGGTCGCCAAGTTGACGCTGGATGGGGATGGCAGCCCGACCGGCACCGAGCCGCTGGACGCGGGCTGAGCCATGACGCTGCAGGCGGCGGTCGAACGCGCCCGGTTCGCGGCGGAGGCCCGGATCGGCGCCGCGCTGGGCGGCCTGGATCTGCCGGTGGCGCGGGCGATGCTTTATGCCGTGCGCGGTGGCAAGGGCCTGCGCGCCTTCCTTGTTTGCGAGGGTGCGCGGCTGCACGGAGTCGACGATGCCATTGCCCCGGCCGCGGCGATCGAATGCATCCATGGCTACTCGCTGGTTCATGACGACCTGCCCTGCATGGATGACGACGCCCTGCGGCGCGGGCAGCCCACTGTGCATGTGAAATGGGACGAGGCGACGGCGGTGCTCGTGGGCGATGCGCTGCAATCCCTGGCCTTCGACCTGGTGGCGCAGGCCAAGGGGGACGCGGGCGATGTCCTGGCCCTGAGCCGTGGTCTGGCCCAGGCTGCCGGGGTGCGCGGCATGGTTGGCGGGCAGGCCATCGACATTGCTGCGGAGAATGCCGCGCGGCCGCTGACCCTGGCCGAGGTCGAAGCGCTTCAGGCGGGCAAGACCGGGGCGCTGATCCACTGGGCGGCAACGGCGGGGCCGGTGCTGGCCGGGGGGGAGGCCGGACCCTTGGGGCGCTATGGCGCGGCGCTTGGCCGGGCCTTCCAGATCTGGGACGATGTGCTGGATGTCGAGGGCAACGCCGCGACCCTGGGCAAGGCCACGGGCAAGGACGACGGGGCCGGCAAGGCGACCTTCGTGTCGCTGCTCGGGCTGGAGGCGGCCAAGCGCCGCGCGGCCGACCTGGTGACAGAGGCTTGCGATGCCCTAGCTGTTTATGGTGAAGACGCGGAAATGATGCGGGACTTGGCCCGCTACGTGATTGCGCGGGAAAAATGATGAGCCAGCCAACCGAAACGCCCCTGTTGGACAAGGTGCGACTCCCGGCCGACCTGAAGCGGCTGTCGGACGCGCAACTGCGGCAACTGGCCGACGAGTTGCGGCGCGAGACGATTTCGGCCGTCAGCGAGACCGGCGGGCACCTGGGCGCGGGCCTTGGCGTCGTGGAGCTGACCGTGGCCCTCCATGCGGTCTTCGACACGCCGAAGGACAAGATCGTCTGGGATGTCAGCCACCAGACCTATCCGCACAAGATCCTCACCGGGCGGCGCGACCGCATCCGGACCCTGCGGCAGAAGGACGGCCTGTCGGGCTTCACCAAGCGGTCCGAAAGCCCCTATGATCCCTTCGGCGCGGCCCATTCCAGCACCTCGATCAGTGCCGCGCTGGGCTTTTCCGTGGCTCGCGACCTGGGCGGCGAGGGCGGCGATGCCGTTGCAGTGATCGGTGACGGCGCCATGAGCGCCGGCATGGCCTTCGAGGCGATGAACAACGCCGGGCACCTGGGCAAGCGGCTGATCGTGATCCTGAACGACAACGAGATGTCCATCGCGCCGCCGGTGGGGGCCATGTCGTCCTACCTGTCGCAGCTTTACGCAGGGGCGCCGTTCCAGGACCTCAAGGCGGCGGCCAAGGGGGCGGTGTCCTTCCTTCCGCCGCCCCTGCAAGAGGGCGCGCGCCGGGCCAGGGATGCGCTCAAGCACATGACGGTCGGCGGAACGTTGTTCGAGGCGCTGGGCTTTTCCTATATCGGTCCGATAGACGGGCATGACCTCGACCAGGTGCTTGCGGTGCTGCGCACGGTGCATGCGCGGGCGACGGGGCCGATCCTGATCCATGCCATCACGCAGAAGGGCAAGGGCTACGCCCCCGCCGAGCAGGCCCTGGATCGCGGCCATGCCACGGCGAAATTCGACATGGTCACGGGCGAGCAGAAGAAGGCACCGTCCAACGCGCCCAGCTACACCTCGGTCTTTGCCGAGGCGCTGACCACGCAGGCGGACGCGGACGACAGGATCGTCGCGGTGACGGCGGCGATGCCCGACGGCACCGGGCTGGCGCGCTTCATGGACCGCTATGCCAGCCGGTGTTTCGACGTGGGCATCGCCGAGCAACATGCCGTGACCTTCAGCGCCGCACTGGCAGCGGGGGGGATGAAACCCTTTTGCGCGCTCTATTCCACCTTCCTGCAGCGGGGCTATGACCAGGTGGTGCATGACGTTGCGATCCAGCGGTTGCCGGTGCGCTTTGCCATCGACCGGGCCGGGCTTGTCGGCGCCGATGGGGCGACCCATGCCGGCTCTTTCGACATCGCCTACCTGGCGAACCTGCCGGGGTTCACCGTCATGGCCGCCGCCGACGAGGCCGAGCTTGTGCGCATGGTGGCCACGGCGGCGGCGCATGACGAGGGCCCCATCGCCTTCCGCTTTCCGCGCGGTGAAGGGGTGGGCGTCGAGATCCCCGCCGAGGCGGAGGTGCTCGAGATCGGCAAGGGCCGCATCGTGCAGCAGGGCCAGGGTGTCGCCATCCTGTCCTTCGGCACGCGGCTCGCCGAGGTGGAGAAGGCCTGCGAGGCGTTGGGCGGCAAGGGCATCACCCCCACCGTGGCCGATGCCCGTTTCGCCAAGCCTTTGGACCGGGAGATGATCCTGCAACTGGCCGAGGGACACGAGGCGCTGATCACCATCGAGGAGGGTGCCATCGGTGGTTTCGGCAGCCATGTTGCGCAGCTTCTGGCCGAGGCGGGTATCTTTGACCGGGGGCTGAAATACCGCTCCATGGTGCTGCCTGACATCTTCATCGACCAGGCCAGCCCGCGCGACATGTACGCGGTGGCCGGCATGAACGCCGAGCATATCGAAGCAAAGGTTCTGGATGTGCTGGGTGTCGGGGTTCTGGGCAAGCGGGCGTGACCGAACGGTGCGGCTGCGCCGCGCAGGTTTTTCCGGGACATCTGCAGCGCAACGCACATCGGCAGCATCGGCGAAATCCCTGACGCCTGGGCAGTGAGTTTATTTGCCAAGATGAAGCGGGCGCGGTCAGCGCCTGTCGTTCAGCCGCTGTTCGATCGCGTCCAGCCGCTTGAGCACCTCGTCGCGGTAGCTGCCGGTGGCGGCGTCGGCCTCTTCGTGGTGGGCGTCCTGCATGGAGTTGACGATCAGGCCCACCAGCAGGTTCACCACGGCAAAGGTCGTCACGAGGATGAAGGGCACGAAGAAGGCCCAGGCCTGGGGGTAAACCTCCATCACCGGGCGGACGATGCCCATGGACCAGCTTTCCAGCGTCATGATCTGGAACAGTGTATAGGCCGACTGACCCAGCGTTCCGAACCACTCTGGGAAGGCATCACCGAAAAGCTTGGTCGAGATCACCGCGCCGATGTAGAACATCATGGCCATCAGCATGAAGACGCTGCCCATGCCCGGCAGGGCGGTCACGAAGCCCTCGACCACGCGGCGCAGGCTCGGGGCCGCTGAAATGACCCGCAGCACCCGCAGGATACGCAGCGCGCGCAGTACCGAGAGGGTCTGGCCCGCCGGGACTAGGGCGATGGCGACGATGGCGAAATCGAAGAGGTTCCAGCCGGAGGCGAAGAAGCGCAGCCGGTGGGCAAAAAGCTTGGCGCCGATCTCGATCACGAAGACGGCAAGGCAGGCGGTGTCGAGCGCATAGATCACCGCCCCCCACTGCGCCATCAGGGCATCCGAGGTCTCTAGCCCCAGGATGACCGCGTTGAAGACGATCACGCCGATGATGACATTCCGCACCAAGGGCCGGTCCATGAAGAGGGCGGTTCTGTGTCTGAGGGTCATGAGGCGGGGTCTGACTAAGAGGTTGCGGTCAATCGGTGGCGTCTTCGGCCAGCAGGGCGCGCAGGCCGCTCCGGTAATCGGGATGGCGCAGGGTCACGCCCAGCTCTGTCTTGATGCGCGCGTTCCTGACCTTCTTGGATTCGGCGTAAAAGCTGCGGGCCATGGGTGACATCTCGGTGGTATCGAAATCCACCGCGGGCGGCTCGGGCCGGTCGAGGAGCCTTGCGGCGAAGGACAGCACGTCCTGCGGCGGGGCCGGGTCGTCATCGCAGACGTTGTAGACCGCGCCGGGGTTCGGTCGGGCGATCGAGGCCTCAAGCACCTGGGCGATGTCCGCGACATGGATGCGCGAGAAGACCTGACCGGGCTTGATGATGCGGCGGGCGGTGCCCTGCCGGACCTTCTCGAAAGGGCCGCGTCCTGGGCCGTAGATGCCTGCCAGACGGAAGATGTGCAGCGGCAGGCCCTGGTCGGCCCAGGCGGCCTCGGCGGCGACGCGACGCGCGCCCCGCGCGGTGCCCGGGGTCAGCGGGGTGCTCTCGTCCACCCAGGCGCCACCGTGGTCGCCGTAGACGCCCGTGGTCGAAAGGTAGCCGACCCAGCTGAACTGATCGGCCCGGGCGCGCAACGCCTCGCCCATCAATGCCAGCGTCGGGTCGCCGTCCTCGGTGGGGCCGGTAGAGATCAGCAGGTGGGTCGCCCCGTCGAGCCCGGTCTCGATCGCGCCGCGGTCCCAGGGCAGGGGGGTGACTCCCTCGGCGCGCAGCGCGTCGGCCTTGTCCGTGCTGCGGGTGGTGCCGGCGATATCCCAGCCGCGCGGCACCAGTCGCCGCGCCAGCGCCCGGGCCGAGTAGCCATGTCCGAAAGAGATGAGCCGCGTCATGATCCCTAGTTGGGGCAGGCGCGCCCGAGTGGCAAGAGGATTGTCCCCGCTTTGCGCGCCGGTGTGCCCGGCACCGCCCCGGGTGCTGCGCGAGAAGGCGCAACGCCCTGATCAATGGCTTGCGGCGGGCGGCAATCTGGTGTCAGTGTCGGGCAAGTTCGATCACAAGGCCGACCGGCACCGATTTCGCAGCGCGTAGGCGGTGTTTCCCGATAGCCGCCAAGGGGGAACGGCACCATGATTCCGTCCGATGCAGACCTGCCCGTCCGCACCCCCGAGGTGCCCGGCCCCGAGAGCTTTTCCGATGCGGCCAGCGCCGTGGCGCGGCTGCGCGAGCTCCACGAGATCGCGGTGGATTTCCTGACTCGGTCGTTCAACGACAATGTCGTCGGTGACCGGCCCGACACGCGGTTCCGCGCCTTCTATCCCGAACTGCGTCTGACCACCACGACCTTTGCCCACAATGACACGCGCCTAAGCTTTGGCCATGTGGCCGAACCGGGCACCTATTCGACCACGATCACCCGGCCGGACCTGTTCGAGGGCTACCTGACCCAGCAGATCGACCTGTTGATTCAGAACCACGACCAGCCGGTGACCGTGGGGATTTCGACCACCGCCATGCCGGTTCATTTCGCCGTGCGTGGCGAGATCAACGTGCCCCAGGACGGGGCGATCCGCTATGCCCTGCGCGACGTTTTCGACGTGCCCGATCTGGCGCAGATGCATGACGACATCGTCAACGGGACCGGCTTTCGCTACGCTGACGGCTCGGCCCCGCTGGCGCCTTTCACCGCGCCGCGGATCGACTATTCGCTGGCCCGCCTGCAGCACTACACCGCGACCGCGCCCGAGCATTTCCAGAACCACGTGATGTTCACCAACTACCAGTTCTACGTCCAGGAATTCGAGGCCTTTGCCCGCAAGATGTTGGCCGATCCCGACAGCGGCTATACCGGCTTCGTGGCGCCGGGCTGCGACGAGATCACCGACCCCCACGCGCCGCTGTCGCTGCCCGACAAACTGCCGCAGATGCCGACCTATCATCTGAAACGGCCGGGCAATGCGGGGATCACGCTGGTCAACATCGGGGTGGGGCCATCCAACGCCAAGACGGCGACGGATCACATCGCCGTCCTGCGGCCCCACGCCTGGCTGATGGTTGGCCATTGTGCCGGGTTGCGCAATTCCCAGCGTCTGGGGGACTTTGTCCTGGCGCACGGCTACCTGCGCGAGGACAAGGTGCTGGACGACGATCTGCCGGTCTGGGTGCCGATCCCGGCGCTGGCCGAGATACAGATCGCGCTGGAAACCGCCGTGGCCGGGGAAACCGCGCTGGAGGGTTATGACCTTAAGCGGCTGATGCGGACGGGCACCGTGGCCTCGCTCGACAATCGCAACTGGGAGCTGCGCGAGCACACCGGGCCGGTCCAGCGGCTGTCGCAGTCCCGCGCCATCGCGCTGGACATGGAGAGCGCGACCATAGCCGCAAACGGGTTCCGGTTCCGGGTGCCCTATGGCACGCTGCTGTGTGTCAGCGACAAGCCGCTGCACGGGGAACTCAAGTTGCCGGGCATGGCCAGCGACTTCTACAAGACGCAGGTGGCGCGTCACCTGCGCATCGGAATCCGGGCGATGGAACACCTGCGCGAGATGCCGCTCGAGCGCATCCACAGCCGGAAATTGCGCTCTTTCGAGGAGACGGCCTTCCTCTGAGCGGCAAAAATACCAACAAAATAGGGTTTTTTTGCCCGCAAAATTACACTAACCGTTGTGGGCACACACAAGATGCCGTTTAATGACGGTAGAAAAGCCCAACACATCGGGCAGAGCGAGGAGACGACACATGGCAAAACCCCTTACCAAGACGCAGCTGGTCGCAGCACTGGCCGAGGAAATGGGCACCGACAAGAAATCCGCAGGCACGGCCCTGGACGCGATGACCGAGGTCATCACCCGCGAGGTCTCCGGCGGCGGTGCCGTTACCCTTCCCGGTGTCGGCAAGATCTACTGCCGCGAGCGCCCGGAGCGCATGGTCCGCAACCCGGCCACCGGCGAGCAGATCAAGAAGGACGCCGACAAGGTGGTCAAGATGACCATCGCCAAGGCGCTCAAGGACAGCGTGAATTCCTGATCCTTGACAGGATTGGCTGAAAAGGGTCGCCCGGCGGGCGGCCCTTTTTCGTTCGCGGGCGGCCCTTTCCAAGACCGGCGGTTCGTGGTCAGGTCGCACCGTGACAATTGCAAGGACAGCCGGACAGAATGAAGACCGAGGTAGATATCAGGGCCATCCTTCTGGGCTTGGCCTTCGGGGTTATGTGGGCCTCGGCCTTCACGTCCGCGCGGGTGATCGTCGAGTATGCCGCGCCGCTACATGCCCTGGCGATCCGGTTCCTGATCTCGGGGATGATCGGCGTGGTCCTGGCGCGGATGTTGGGGCAGAGCTGGCGCCTGACCCGGCGCCAGTGGATGGCCACCATCGTCTTCGGAATCTGTCAGAACGCGCTTTACCTCGGGCTGAACTTCGTGGCCATGCAGACGGTCGAGGCCTCGCTGGCGGCGATCATCGCCTCGACCATGCCGCTTGTCGTGGCCATCGCCGGCTGGGCGGTCTTCCGTGAAAAGCTGCCGCCGCTTGGCATTGCCGGACTGGTTGCGGGCATCGTCGGGGTGGCGGTCATCATGGGCACAAGGGTGCAGGGCGGGGCCGACTTGTATGGAATCGCGCTCTGTGCGCTCGCCGTCCTGTCGCTGGCGGTGGCGACAATGTCCGTGCGCGGGGCCTCCTCGGGCGGGAACTTCCTGATGATCGTGGGGCTGCAGATGCTGGTGGGCAGCGCGTTGCTCTGGGTCGCGGCGCTGACGTTCGAGACCTTCCGCGTCACCTGGACATGGCAACTGGGCCTGGCCTTCGGCTATACGGTGATCGTGCCGGGGTTGATGGCGACGCTGGTCTGGTTCGTCCTTGTCAACCGTATCGGCGCGGTGCGCGCGGCGGTGTTCCACTTCCTGACGCCCTTCTTCGGGGTGCTGACCGCCTGGCTCCTGCTGGGCGAACCGCTGGGCTGGGGCGACGTGATCGGCGTGGCGATCATCACCTTCGGCATCCTCGCGGTGCAGCTGTCCAGGCAGAAACCCGCCGCGCCGGCCAAGCAGGCCGCCTAGGTGACAAGACTGCCGCGCCGATCCTGCTGCAAGCCCTCCCACCCGGCACCGTGATCGCCGACCGCGGCTATGATAGCCGGGCGTTTGTGGACCTCGTGCGCGACCCGGGAGGTGAACCCCATATCCCGACGCAGAGCCGGGTGCGCATCCAGCGCATCGCCCCCGAAAACCTTGATCGCCAACGCAACCTGGTCGAGAGGTTCTTCTGCAATCTCAAGCAGTTCCGCCGCATCGCCACGCGCTTCGAAAAGCACGCGGATACTTTCATGGCCGTCGTCGCCCTCGCTTCATCAAGAATTTGGTTGCGCGCAATTGAGTCCACGCCGTCGGGGCCTATTTCACCGCGCGCCGGTAGAGGTGCCACGTCGCGTGGCCCAGGATGGGCATGACCACAACCAGTCCGACAAGGGCCGGGATGGCGCCAAGGATCAACGAGGCGGCCACGATGAGACCCCAGGTGCAGATCACGCGCGGGTTCTTCCGGAACACGTCCAGCGACGTCATGATCGCCCGTGGTACGCTGACGTGACGATCCATCAGCAGCGGGAAAGAGATCACGCTGGTCGCCAGCACGAGCAGCGCAAAGAGGAACCCCGCGCCAGTGCCCAGCAGGATCATCGCCCAGCCCGCGCCCGTCGTGAAGGTGTCGGACAGGAACGCCGACAGCGAGGCTGGTGGCTGCGGCCCCAGTGTCAGGGCGTGAATGGCGAAGGCCGTGATCAGCCAGGTGCCGAAGATTGCCATGAGGCAAAGCCCCAGCACGACAAGCGCCACAAAGTAGGGCGCGCCGATGACCCCAAGCGCGGCGCCCCAGCTGACAGGTTCGCCCCGCTCGCGGCGTCGGCTGATCTCGTAGAGCCCCACGGCGGCCAGTGGCCCCAGCAGGGCAAAGCCTGCAACAAGCGGGAACAGCATTGGCAGCGCGGCCAGGTCCGTTGCCATGGCCAGCAACACCAGCCCGATCACCGGGTAGACCACGACAAGGAACAGGGCATCGGCCCGGGCGGCGGTAAAGTCCTGCATCCCGAGCCTCAGCGCGTCGCGCAGGTCCTGTCGGGTCAGGATCTTCACCTCGGGCGCGCGATCGGCTTTGCCGCCGATGGCCTCGACCGATTCGCCGACATGACTGGATGCCCGGCCCAGGGCTCTGGCGCCCCAGCTGAGCGGATTTCCGATCGTCTGTGTCATTTGGCCTCGCGTTTGCGGTTGACAGTCGGGCCAATGGGTCGGGGCGACGACATCTGTCCGAAACAGATTGGCCCAAGAATCAGCCTAGCAGCTTGGCCCGCCGCCCGTGGTCACGATTTCGATACGGAGGCCGCCGGTTGCGTCAGATCAAGGCCGGCCCCACCTGCTGTCTGCAGGATAAGGCCACACAAACGCAGGAGGCGCCCATGTCCGGTCATCTGGAGATTCTGCCCGGTTTTCCGCCCGATGTCCTGGCGGTTGCCGCGCACGGCCGCATCGACGGGAAAAGTTACGACGAGACCCTCGTGCCCGCGCTGGAGGCGGTCATCGAGAAAGAGGGAAAGGCCAAGCTCTTCTATCTGTTGGGCGAGGATTTCGAGCGCTTCACCGCCGGGGCCGCCTGGGACGACGCGCGTCTGGGGGTTCTCCACCTGCACGACTTCGCACGGATCGCCGTGGTGACGGATACGAGCTGGATTCGCGGGGCCGTCAGCGTCTTTGGCCCGCTGGTCCGGGCGCCTATCAAGGCTTTCCACCTTGACGAGCGCGCGACGGCGGAAAGCTGGATCGCCCGAAACGACCCGCCCGAGACCGGCTACAACGTCGATGCCACCGGCAGGGTGACGACACCCCGGTCCTAGCGCATGGGCGCGAACAGCGCATCGTCCAGCGTGCAGTCGCGCCGCACGTCCGCGCCGCAGTCCCGGAACGCCAGGTCGCGGGTCAGGCAGATGCGCGCCTCCTGGATGCTCCCAGAACGGCAGGTCACGGTGATCCCGTCCGCGGAAAGGCCGCGGTTGTCGCGCAGGAAGGCCTCTTCCACCACCGTGGCGGGCAGGCGAACGGGATCGTCCAGCTCGCGGAACACCTGCGGACGGGTGACCCTGTCGTAGGCCTCGGCAGACAGGGCGTAGTAATCCGCGGCCGACAGCCCGGAACAGACGCCGTGCTTGTCCCATTGGTGCCAGGCCGCTCCGGCCGACCCGAACAGGCCCGCCTGCGCGGCAGTATCCGCCCGCGAGGGGTTGCGGTGATCGGTGCTGCAATAGTCAGGCCAGCCGCGCTCGTATTGCGGCCAGAGACCGTGCAGCACCCAGCCGAAACCGGCCCCGGGTGCACATTGCGGCGATCCCCGCTCGGCGCCCTCGCGGGCGCACCAGTTGGGCGACCAGCTCAGCGCCATTACGTAGTAATCAAACTCGCCGGCTGTCCCCCCGGCCCGCAGCGGGCCGGCGAAAACGAGAAGAACAAGGATCAGTCGCAGCATTTCGGGGCTTTCAATGTGGTTCGGTGGCGACTATATACCGCCCGAGTTCCCCGACAAAGAGAACCTGATCCGCACCCCGGATCGCCCCCGCCGGGGCAGGGGAAAGATGTATTCGCGAAGGAGCCGAGAACATGGCTGAAAAACCGATTATGGCAAAGGCCACCGCCGTCTGGCTGGTGGACAACACGACAATCACGTTCAAGCAGATCGCCGATTTCGTGGGCCTGCACGAACTCGAGGTTCAGGGCATCGCCGATGGCGACGTCGCCGCCGGGGTCAAGGGCTTCGACCCTGTGTCGAACAACCAACTGACCCAGGACGAGATCGACCGGGCCGAGGCGAACGCGCAGCACAGGCTCACGCTCAAGCACAACCCCGCCGCCGAGGGCGAGGAAAAGCGCCGCGGCCCGCGCTATACGCCGCTGTCCAAGCGTCAGGACAGGCCCAACTCGATCCTCTGGCTGGTCAAGTTCCACCCCGAGCTGACCGACGCGCAGATTTCAAAGCTCGTAGGCACCACCAAGCCGACGATCCAGTCGATCCGCGAACGCACGCACTGGAACATCTCGAACATGGAACCCATCGACCCGGTCGCGCTGGGCCTATGTCGGCAGTCCGAGCTGGACACCGCCGTGCAGAAGGCCAACGCCAAGCGCGAGCAGGCAGGCGAGGTCATGTCGGATGACGAGCGTCGCAAGCTGGTCTCGACCGAGCAGAGCCTCGCCGCCGAGGACGAACCGCGCATGCCCACGGCCATCGAGGGTCTGGAAACCTTCTCGTTGTCAAATGACAACGTGGGCAAGGACGGGGACGACGAGAAGACGCCTGATGCCGACAGCTTTTTCAACCTGCCGGATGATGATGGGGACGAGGACGAGGATTGATCGCGCCCGACCCGTCTCGTTTCGCGCCCGGTCCGAAAGGGCCAGGCGCTTGGTTTTTCTGCAAAGGTGTCTGACAGGGTACGGCAGGCGCGGCTCAGGTCCCCTGAGCGGCGGCCCAATGGCTCACCGGGTTGGGCCGGCCCAGATGGAACCCCTGCCCGAGGCCTGCCCCTGCCTTCCGGGCGCGTTGCAGTTGCGCCGGGGTCTCGATTCCCTCGACGATACAGGTCGCGCCCGCCGCATGGGCTAGGTCGATGGTGCGTTCCAGGATCGCCGCGTCGCGCCGGGACCGCCCCGCGGCCGCGGTGAACCGCTTGTCGATCTTGACGTAATCCACGCAGGTGGTCTGAAGGCGGCTGAGCGTCGATTGCCCCACACCGAAATCGTCCAGGGCGATCTGCACGCCGAGGTCGCGCAGCATCCTCACCGTGCGCGCGATGGCGTCGTCATCGTCGCGCGTGACGATGGTTTCGACCAGTTTGAAGACCACGTTCCCATGGGGAATGTCGCCAATGATCGTGTTCACCCAGTCGAGCCCGTCCGCTCCCAGATTCGCCAGAAAGGCGGTAGAGATGTTGAACGAGACGCATTTGCCCTGGGTGTTCGCGGCCCAGGCTGCGGCGGCGTGGGCCTGGGCCAGTGGTGGCTTGGTTTCGGCATCGTAGGCGGCTGTCATCGATTCGAGGAAATGCGCCGGGCCAAGGACCTGGCCATCGGCGCGGTGCCAGCGGATCAGCGCCTCGTAGCCCCAGACATCGCCGGTGGCCAGGTCCAGGATGGGCTGCAGGTGATAGCCGATCTCGTTGCGCCTGAGGCCGAGCCGGACCTCCTCGACCGAAGGCCTGACAGGCCCTGATGCGTGGCGGCGCTCACTCACCTGCGCCGCGCGATTCTTGCCATTCGCCTTGGCCACGCGCAGGCCGTCATTGGCGATCATCAGGGCATCGCGCGCGGACATGCCCTGGCGCACGCGGCAGGTTCCGATCGAGGCCCCGCGCGAGACCTCCAGGTCCCCGACCCGGCTTGTGCAGCCCCGGATCGCGGCAAGCAGATCAGTGCAGATGACCTCGACGCAGGCCGCGTGCGCCCTGTCCAGCAGCACCATGAATTCGTCCCCCGCAAGTCGGCAGACAAGACCCCGTCCGGCCACGGCGCAGCGGATCGTCCGGGCGATACCGGTCAGCAGGTCATCGCCGATGCCGAAGCCGTAGTTGTCGTTCACGCTCTTGAAGTCGTCCAGGTCGATAAAAATCAGCACGTCGCCCGCCGCCGCCCCGACCTCGAAATCCTGATAGAAGGCCTGCCGCGACAGCAGGCCGGTTAGATCATCGAAACGCAGCTGCCGTTCAAGCTGTTGCACCTTCGCGCGAAGGGCACAAATATCTTCGGCGGGATCTTCTTCAAGATGCATGATAAGCAAAAGACACAAACATAGGTTGCAATGTCAAGCGAACCGTAGCGATTGGCCCGGCCCGCTGAGCAACTGGGCCTCAAACCCCTTTGCGGGCGTTCAGGGCCGCGGTGATCGTGCCGTCGTCCAGATAGTCCAGTTCGCCGCCCACGGGCACGCCCTGGGCCAGCGAGGTGACCGAAACCCCGGCCAGTTCATCGGCGATGTAGTGGGCCGTGGTCTGGCCGTCCACGGTGGCGCCCAGGGCTA
Organism: Roseovarius halophilus (ex Wu et al. 2025); assembly: GCF_047086965.1. NCBI lineage: Bacteria > Pseudomonadati > Pseudomonadota > Alphaproteobacteria > Rhodobacterales > Roseobacteraceae > Roseovarius > Roseovarius halophilus (ex Wu et al. 2025). The sequence goes on from NZ_JBKOTX010000018.1 coordinate 50,453, forward strand.
GGATCACCTCGGTGACGCCCTCCGAGGCGACGCGGGATTTCAGACGCGGGATGCGCAGGTCCTCGGGGCCGACATCATCCAGCGCCGACAGCGTGCCACCCAGCACGTGATAGCGGCCCTTGAAGACGGCGGCGCGCTCCATCGCCCATAGGTCGGCCACGTCCTCGACCACGCAGATCTGGCCGGTGGCGCGTTTCTCGGCGGCGCAGATGTCGCAGATGTCGGTGGTGCCGATATTGCCGCAGTTGAGGCACTCGCGGGCGCTGGCCCCGACCCGCGCCATGGCCTCGGCCAGCGGGGCCAGAAGCTGCCCCCGTTTCTTGACCAGGTGCAGGACCGCCCGGCGGGCCGAGCGCGGCCCCAGGCCGGGCAGGCGGGCCATCAGGTCGATCAGGTCTTCGATGTCGCTGGTGCCGTTGGTCAAGAAGGCGCTCCGATGGGCCAGGGTGCGGCCCGCAAAAGGCTGCGCCTTTCGCCCCACCGCAGCAGGTCGAACGGGCAGGCCAATGCGACCTAGAAAGGCAGTTTCATGCCGGCGGGCAGGCCCAGTTCTTCCTGGATCGTCTGCATTTCCTCGGCGGCGCGGTCGCTGGCTCTGGACTGGGCATCCTTGATGGCGGCAAGGATCAGGTCTTCGACCACTTCCTTGTCGTCGCCATTGAAGATCGAGGGGTCGATGTCCAGTCCCTTGAGCTCACCCTTGGCGCTGGCCGTGGCCTTGACCAGCCCGGCCCCGCTTTCGCCGGTGACCGTCATGGCGTGCATATCCTCCTGAAGCTGCTCCATCTTCTGCTGCAGCTCCTGGGCGGATTTCATCATCTTGGCCATGTCGCCCATCTGGCCCATTCCCTTGAACATTCCCGTTTCTCCTGTCGACTCTGGTTCCGAGTAGCAGATATGGCGCTCCGGCGGCCCGGCCACAAGGCCGGATCATTCCTCTTCGAAGGGGTCCCATTCCTCGTCCACCTCCGGCAGGGCCTCCAACTCGGCCTCCTGCTGCAGGGCGTCCGGCGTGCGAATCCCGACGATCCGCGCCTCCGGGAAACGGCTCAGCACGGCCTGGACCAGCGGGTGCGTGGCTGCCTGATCGCGCAGGGCTGCCTCTTCGGCGTCGCGGTCCTCGGCAAGGGTGGCGCCGCCGCCGGTGCCCACGAGCGTCACCGCCCAGCGATTGCCCGTCCAGGCCTGCAGACGGCTGCCCAGCTTCGCAGCAAGGTCGCGCGGGGCATCCTCGGTGGGTTGGAACTCGATGCGGCCCGGCTGGTAGGCGACAAGGCGGACACAGTTCTCCACGTCGACGAGGAGTTTCACGTCGCGGTGGCTGCGGATCAGCTCGATCACGTGGTCGAATGTGGGATAGCGGGCGAGCGCGGCATCCGTCGCGACGGCAGGCTCGGCGCCACCATGGCGGGCCGAAGGGCCGGATGGTCCTAGCCATGGTCATCTTCAGGCTGCCGCGGATTTTGTGGCCGAACTCTCCGAGCTCGCCAATGGTGATCCGGTCGACAATTATACGGCAGCCCTTAATGA